>NZ_JAHDSX010000025.1:0-34882 GCF_020969955.1 Allobaculum fili
CTCCCCCTGCACCCCCCTGAAGACGTCCCCGCCGTCGAAAAAATGCCACCCTGGCAGGGACGTCACAAGTCTAGCAGGGGGCGCCCGCTATAAAGGGCCGCTCCAGAAATTTTCAATCGCTCATCGTCCAGCGAGGTGTTTCGGGCCTTCGAAACGGCCAAATGTTTCAACTACCAAAAAACGAATTTACACAAAATTCTTTACATACCCTATCAGTCAGGCATTACAAGTATGCAATGGTGTTTTTTTGTAAAACAGATCAGGAGGTATACAGATGAATTTAGTATTAGACTTGTTTCGCACAAGAAGAAGTTATAGGAAATACAGCGAAAAACCGATTGATGAAGCTGTATTAAAACAAATTATGGAAGTTGGACTTATTTCTCCAACAGGGGATAATTTCAAGACTGTAGAACTGATACTAATAAAAGATAAAGATCTGTTAAATGAAATCGCAAGTATGCGAAAGGCTGCAGCTATGCTTCGCCATGCAGGTGCTGCAATTATTGTGCTTGTAAATACCCAGAAGACAGATTTGTGGATTGAAGACGGAGCTATATCTGCGTCGTATATGCACCTTGCCGCCGATGCTTTAGGAATTGGAAGCTGCTGGATCCAAGTGAGAGCAAGAGATGCCGTAGACGGCAAAGAATTTGAGGAAAACTTCAAGAGAAATTCGATATACCAGAGTATATGAAACCGCTTTGTATCTTATCGTTAGGAAATGTAGATTACCAACTGCCCGCTCACTCCATAGAAGATATTAACTGGGATAATATTCATTCTGAGAAATATTAAAATAATGAATTTTCAGAAAAAGGAGAACGCGGATATTTTTGTCAATTGAAAACTGGTCCACTTTGGGTTGAAGAAGACTGCTCTTTTCAGTTGCAGAATCCGCAGTTTGAGTTCGATATTCTGAATTCTCGGTTCAGGATTCCGTTTTTTGAGTTTAAGATTCCGACGTTTGAGTTCAAAATTCCAAAAAAATCAGAAAAAAATCAGTTTGAGCTATTTAGCCCAAAGCCAGAATCAGGTCCTCTGATTCAGGTTTTGGGCTGTTTTGTAATACTTCTCACCAGCGGTTCTCGAGATCGAGCGCAGCGCAGCTGCTCTTCTGGATGAGTTTTCCTGTATCCGTAAATCGATGGATTTGAAAACTGTCATCTGAGTATGCACTTTCCAGTCCACCATTATGGAGTACGCAAAAGTCAGGCGGCCCATTTTTCAAATCCGATTTTCGCTTTTTTGGACCAGTTTTAAACTGCAAAAAAACAAGAGCTGCAAGACGAAACGAAATGCATTTTGAAATGGAACTTCCATAAAAGTAATTTCCATTTTTTCGCGCCAGGCATGAAATTTACTTTTTCGCTTCACACAACTAAACTTTCAGTCTTTTCCCTTTACCCTTTTCACCCCGAATCTTTATACTATCTTTATAAGTGCTCCGGCATCTGGACAGGATTCGGGGCTGTTTCTTTTAAAGCGACAATGTATATTAAAATTCACCCCGTTGTTGTCCGCCATTTTCGAGTCGCCTAAGATAGGAAATGGAGGGATCGCATACAAAAGTTTGGAGGGTATTGAGATGAAGGCAAACGAACCATCTGCCGTTAAGGCAGCAGCCGCTATATGTACTCTGTCTGTGATCGGAGCCACGGTTTCCACGATCACTGCCTTCACCACCAGTGAAGCGCAGAACAGACTGGACGATAAAGTCTATGCCGCGCAGGAAACCCCAAGCCCTGTCCAGCTGGATACGAAATATTATCTCGAAGCACCAGCATCCCAGTCTGATGCAGTCCAACAGAGAACACTTACCGATTCACAGGCCGAAGATGTGGCCCGTCGGGAACTGGCCCGTCTGGAAGCGCAGGATCGCGAGAAAGCCGCTGTCGCTCTGATCGAAACTCAGAGTGAACCGGCAGACCCCAATCCAGAAGTCCAGTCCGAGGATCCCGCCGCACAGAGCGCAGATCTCGACCCGAACGCGGATGCTTCTTCTGAGCAGACGCTGGAAACGCAGGATTCTGTCGTTGCCGACGCAGCGATGAATGCGCAGCCTGTTCTTACACAGCCTGTCGCTGAGCAGCCGGCAGCACAGCCCGCAGCGAATATGCCTGCAGAACAGGTTCCCGTGGCACAGGTTCCGGTTGTGAATGGCAATGCGTCCGTAGCGGGAGGCGAATCCATTCCGGAAAGCGGCGTCGAAGCCGATAACAGCGCCGATCAGGCGATGACCGGCGATGCGATCAATCTGGACGAAACGATCACGGTACAGCCGATTCTTCCGGTTGTCACCGATCCGGTTCAGACCGATCCTTCTGCCGTTACCCAGATTCCGGAAGACGACCTTCCTTCGGATTATGATCCAAACGCGCAGCCTCCAGCGGATAATCCGCCTGACGATCAGCCGCCGATCGACGATCCGAATCCGCAGCCGCCCATCACCCCGAATCCGCCCAGCAATGTCGATCCGGGGCAGAATCAGCCGGGTGACGATGACAATAAGCCTGCCGGCGATTACTCCGCTTTGAACGCGGCCATCGCCCAGTCGGCCCTCAGCCTGGTGGGAACGACCGACGGACTCTCCTGCACGGAAGTCGTTCAGCTCGCTCTGGCAAAAGCCGGCGTCAGCGATGCCATGTCGCTCTGGCCAAAGGATTATGCGGCGATGTACGGCTACTACACGGATACGCCGCAGCCAGGCAACCTGATCTACTATGAACAGGGCGGGAACGGTCTGGACCATATCGCCATTTACATTGGAAACGGCATGGCCGTCCATGGAAACTACGTCATTGACGGCAAAGGCTATACCAAAATTGCACCGGTAGAAACCGGAAATTATTCTTACTATGCATTTATTCAGGTCTGCCGCTAGGCCGACCGAAAACAAGCCGATCCTTCCGTTGAACGGTTGAAGTTCAAAGATCTAGACGAATCTGCCCATTATGCGGATTCGTCTTTTTCTTTGGAGCCAGAAGAATCTGGATCGGTCGGGGCTTTGAAAGCTGCCCGGTGCTTCCTTCCTTTTTCTTCTCTTTTTTTTCTTCTCTTTTTCTGTTTTGAAATTTCCGGATCTTCTTTCAAATTTCTGTATCTGCGAAAAACTTCCGTACAATGAAAGAATCAGGAACGAAAGCGCGCTCACTCTGCCTGGCCGGATTGCCGGAAAGACGCATGGCCTCTTATGGCAGAAAGCCGGCTTAAAACTCAATACAGAATTCGGCTTTGTCTGAAGTGTTTTTCGTTTTCTGGAATCGGAAGAAAAAGCTTTCGTCCTGTTATGCGGCTGCCAATGCGGCGGACGGGGTACGAAAGCTGGAGGTTAACTATGGCACGAATGAGAATCGGGCAGGCCATCGACATTCATCCGCTCGAAAGCGGGAGGCCGCTGGTGCTTGGCGGCGTAGAGATTGACTCGCCCAAAGGCCTGAAAGGCCACTCGGATGCGGATGTGCTTCTGCATGCGATTGCGGAAAGCATTCTCGGGGCACTGGCCCTCGGCGATCTGGGCGCCAATTTCCCGGACACCGATCCCAAATACAAAGGCATCGCCTCGACGCTGCTTCTCGATGAAGTCTATCGGAAAATGCGCGAGAAAAAATATCATATCGGCAACGTCGACGCGACAATCATGGCCGAAAAGCCGCATCTGGCCGGCTATAAGGCGCAGATGACGGAAAATGTCGCGTCCATTCTTCACTGCGACGTCGATCAGATTTCCATTAAGGCAACCCGCGGCGAAAAGCTTGGCTTTGTCGGCAGACAGGAAGGAATGACCGCTCTGGCTGTCTGCCTTCTGGAGGAAGACGAATGAAAGTCGTCATTCAGCGCGTAAGTCACGCCTCCTGCACGGTGGACGGTGAAATTATCGGCCAGATTCAGGACGGACTGCTTCTTCTGGTGGGGTTTAACCGGGAAGACGATGCGTCGGTTTTGCCGAAGATGATTCGCAAAATTGTCAACATGCGCATCTTTGGCGATGAAGAAGGCAAGCTGAACCGCTCCGTCCTGGATATAAAAGGAGAAGTGCTTTCGATTTCGCAGTTTACCTTATACGCTTCCTGCAAAAAGGGAAATCGTCCAAGTTTTATCGAAGCAGCCCCTGCAGAGCAGGCGCGCATGTTATATGATCAGTTTAATGCACTGCTTGAACAGGAAGTCCCCGTACAGAAGGGCGTCTTTCAGGCAGATATGAAAATTGATCTGCTCAATGACGGGCCGATCACCATCGTACTCGACAGTAGAGAGGTATAGAAAAATGATTCTTTATGGAAATGAACTTGCTGCAAAACTGCAGGCAGGCATGAAAGAGGAAATCGATCAGATCAAGGAAAAAGGTCTGCGCCTTCCGTGCCTGTCCGTCATTCTGGTCGGCGACAATCCAGCCAGCCAGTCCTATGTCAAAAGCAAAGCCAATGCCTGCCACAAAATCGGCATTGAAAATCGCACCATTCATCTTCCTGCCGACATTTCTCAGGAAGAACTCGAAGCCGTTGTACAGAAAGAAAACGAAGATCCAAACGTTGACGGCATTCTGATCCAGCTGCCGCTGCCGGCTGGTTCCGGACTGAACGAAGAAAAGGCACTGATGGCCATCAGCCCCGACAAGGATGTCGACGGACTTCATCCGCTGAACGCCGGCGCGCTCGCACTTGGCCGCGAAGGCTTCGCTCCATGCACCCCGCGCGGTGTCATGGAAATTCTGAAAGAAGCCGGCTATACTGATCTTTCCGGTATGCGTGCGGTAGTCATGGGCCGTTCCAATCTCGTCGGAAAACCGGTCGCGCAGCTTCTGCAGAACGCCAATGCCACCGTTACGGTCATCCATTCGAGAACGAAAGACGCGCCTTCGATCTGCCGCGAAGCCGACATTCTGATCGCCGCCATCGGCAAGCCGGAATTTGTAACTGCTGAATATGTCCAGGACGGCGCCATCGTAATCGATGTAGGAATCAACCGCGTAGACGGAAAACTGAAAGGCGACGTAAAATTTGATGAAGTGGCTCCGAAAGCGTCCGTCATCACGCCCGTACCGAAAGGCGTCGGCCCGATGACCGTATGCATGCTTCTCGACAACACCATCGAAGCCTGGAAAAAACACGAGGGAATTCATGACTGATATTCAATACGACCTTGGCGACATTGTGGAAATGAAAAAAGAGCACCCCTGCCATCTTTCCAAAGAATGGAAAATCATTCGCATGGGCGCCGATATTCGAATCAAGTGCCAGGGCTGTCAGACCAGCGTTCTGATGCCGCGTTCCAAATTTGAGAAAAAGCTCAAGCGCGTCATCCGGAAAGCGGATCAGAACAAGGAGGAATAGAATCAATGTCTTTAACTGCAGGAATTGTCGGACTGCCAAACGTAGGCAAGTCCACCCTGTTTAATGCCATCACCAACTCGCAGGCGGAGGCTGCCAACTATCCGTTTGCGACCATCTCGCCCAACGTCGGCGTCGTTGAAGTACCCGATCGCCGCGTAGACCGCCTGACGGAACTGTTTCATCCGAAGAAAACGATTTATACGACCTTTGAATTTACCGATATTGCCGGTCTGGTCAAAGGCGCGTCCAAAGGCGAAGGACTGGGCAACCAGTTTCTGGCGAACATCCGGAACACGGATGCGATCTGCCATGTCGTTCGCTGCTTTGACGATCCGAACATCACGCATGTGGAAAACTCAGTCGACCCGGTTCGTGATGCCGAAATTATCAATCTCGAACTGATCCTCGCCGATCTGTCGACGGCAGAAAACCGCATTGCCAAAGTTGAACGAAAGGCATCGAGCGGCGATAAGAGCGCCAAAGCGGAAATGAATCTGCTTTCCCGTCTTAAACCGCATCTGGAAGCCGGAAATCCGGCCCGCTCTCTGGAAATTACGGAAGACGAAGCGCCGATTCTGCACCAGTACGGTCTGCTGACTGTCAAACCGGTCATTTACGTAGCCAACATGGATGACGAAGGCATCGCCGATCCGTCGGCCAATCCGTATTTCCAGGCACTGTCCAAAATGGCCGAAGCCGAAGGCGCGCGCATCGTTCCGATCTGCGCCCGTCTTGAAGAAGAACTTTCCAGTCTGGAACCGGAAGAAAAGGACGCGTTCCTCGAAGATCTCGGTCTTCCGCAGTCCGGTCTCGATCATCTGATTCAGACTGCGTACGCGACGCTCGATCTCTGCACGTTCCTGACTGCAGGCACCGACGAATGTCGTGCATGGACATTCAAGCGCGGCATGAAAGCGCCGGACTGCGCCGGCGTCATTCACACCGACTTCAAGCGCGGCTTTATCCGTGCCGAAGTGTACGCCTTTGATGACATCGATCGTCTCGAAAGCGAACAGGCGGTTAAGGAAGCCGGCAAGCTGCGCCTGGAAGGCAAGGACTATGTCGTTCAGGACGGCGACGTGATGCATTTCCGCTTCAACGTCTAATCCGACAGGACGGTATTCCATTCCATCTGAAAACAATTTGACTCTCCGTCTCGATCGCGGAGAGTCTTTTTGAATTCTTACACTGTGCCCAAATCAAACCGGAATCCTTTTCTTTTGGATGGCGTTCTGTATGATGGGTATACGGTCCCAAAATGTATAGCCGCAAAAAGAATGCTTTTGCGAACTCCAATGGACCGAATTCGACGCAAATGACTTTGAAAGGCTCTGGCTTTGCGAAAGGAGAATTTATGTTATCTGCCCTTCGAACATTCGATCTGCGCATGATTTCGATTTATCTGATTGCCGTTTTCCTTTCCATGACGCTTCATGAAATGGCGCATGGACTGGTCTCCTACTGGCTGGGGGATTCGCTGGCAAAATCGCGCGGACGAATTTCTTTAAACCCGTTCCACCATATCGACTGGATGGGTCTGCTCTGCCTGCTGCTCTTTGGTTTTGGATGGGCCAAACCGGTACCGGTCGATCCATCCCGCTACAAGGATCCGAAAACCGGCATGATCTGGACCGCTTTTGCGGGTCCGATGACCAACTTCCTGCTTTCCTTTGTCTGCGTGTTCCTTTTTGAAGTGCTGGTTTATTTCACCGGCGGCTTCGTGAACACTGCCATCGGATCGTATCTGATCTCGCTTCTGTCCGCGACCGCGGTGATGTCCATGGGATTTGGCGTCTTCAACCTGATTCCGATCCCGCCGCTGGACGGATCCCGCATTTTCTGGGCATTTTTGCCGGACCGAGAATACTTCAAAGTCAATAATCCGCCTGCCTGGATGTCCCTGCTGTTTCTGGTTGTGATTTTCTCCGGCATTCTCGATGGACCGCTGGCCATGATGCGTTCCACCATGATCGGCTGGATGGAAAGCGGAGCGCTCTGGCTGCTTTCTCCGTTTATTTAAACGGCCTGTTTACGCGCGGGGGACTGGATCATCCAGTCCAAGGCGCCGCACAAACGAAAGAGATCGAACGGGATTGTCTGGAAATTCCGTTCTGAACCGCTCTGTTGTGAACCCTTTTTGAGTCTGTACGTACTGCAATGGTACCTGCAGACTCTTTTTCTTTTTCCAAAAAGGCGGGATCCATTATTCGTTTGCACGCTTCGAAAAGCCATCGCCTATAGAAAAACGAAAGGTACAATCCGGTATTGCAAGAATGAGCAGCGCTTGCATAAATTGATTGATTTTCAGAAGAATTGGACGATGCAGGGAAAGGCTACGGTACAAAAAAGACAATGACAGTCAAAAGAAAACGTGAGTGTCAAACCAGACGCTCAATTTTCCGTACCTGTTGCGCTTTAATTCCGTACCTGTTGCGCTTTAAAAGAAAAAAGTAAGAAAAGAAAGAAGGAAAATTATGAAATACTGTGAGCACTGTCATGCTCCCATTTCCGATACGGCGCTGTTCTGCACCAGCTGCGGAACGCCTGTTTCCAAATCCTCTCCGGCCAGTCAGCCGGCAAAGTCGAATCCGGTCCAAAACGCATCGGCGCAGAGAGTTCAGCCTGGCAAAACTGTTCAGCCGGCAAAAAATGCCGGATATCCTCAGAATGCCCGGGCGGTATCCAGTACGCCTTATGCGCAGAACGCGCAGCCCGTCCAGAATGCGCAGAACGGATAGTTTTCGAATGCGGTAAAGACAAACGCCCAGACGCAGTCCGTTTCTTCCGCTGCCTCTTCCGCCATGCAGACCGTGCAGGCGGTCGTCGGTTCGGTTCAGTCGTTTGTGGATAATGCCTCGGCGGCTTACCGGCCGGTCGCTCAGCGCGCAGTGGAAAATGCGGAAGCGCCAAACCGGGACAAGACGTGTCATGGCGTAATTCTTTCGGACGGGGAAATCGTAATCCGGGACTACGTATGTGCCGATATCCGCTCCCCGCGCTGCATGGGATATCTTACCGTAACGAATAAGCGCGTCCTCTTTAACGGAGAAGGCAGCGGAAGCCGGATCGCTCAGCAGGCCTGGATTGACGGCGTCACCGGCGTTACCGCCTATTACGGGCGCGACATTCAGATTTCGATGGTCGTTGGCGGAGCACTTCTTCTTCTCTGTTCCCCCTTTGCAGCGATGGTCAATCCGCTCGTACTGTTTCTGTTTATGGGGCTGGGGATCTTACTGATCATTGTCGGCCTGATGCAAAAATGCTTCAAGCTGAGCATTCATTCCAGCAACTACACCGGCAACAGTATTTCGTTTGGGAGCGGGCCGACCAACATGCTCGGCAATGCGGCGCTGCTTTCGCTGACCGGCGGCCCGACTGTCGACACCAACAAGATGATGGATGAGCTCGGCGCTCTGATTCAGGATCTTCAGACGCAGGGCGATCTGGCCATCAAAAAATGGAAATAGCCGATCGAAATTCTGCGATCGCAACAAAGACAGGCATCGGCTTTCGCTGCCTGTCTTTGTTTTGGAAAGGAAATCGAAATGATTGATATTAATGTAAATCGTCTCGCAAAACGCATTCAGGAAGAGTGTCCGTACCTCGATGCGCAGGCGGCAATGTATTACGCCAGAGACTTTCAGCGCACCTTTGAAGACGGCTCGAAACCCGCACTGGAGCGATGGATGAATCATGAGCCGTTTGAGACGGATGAAAAATATACCGTTCCTGTGATTCAAAAAATTCACAGAGCCGGAGGAATTGTGGAAGCATTCCGTCTTTACGATCTGTGGAAAAAAGATCCCGTCCTGGGCGAACGGCTCATCTGGCAGGGACCGCGCTAAAAGGAGCAGAAAGTCATGAACTTACGACAGATGCGCTTTGCGCTTATGAGCGATGAAAAGCTCTATCAGTCTTTTGCTTCTTCGAACTGGAACCGGATGAGCGTCGAAAACCGGAAGGCAGCGCTGCAGGAGCTGGGCAATCGCGTCGCAGACGAATACGGGATTGAACGCCGGCCGATGTGGTTTGAACCCATGAGCGGAGGACGCTTCGGATCTTTTGATGAGAATGAAAATGTCGTATGCCTCAACCGCTACCTTGTGGAAGAAGGCCGGCAGTATATGGCGGAAAACGGGCAGCTGTATTACTGCGATCGTACGGATGCGCCGGCCGAACTGGTGAATACGGTTTATCACGAATACTATCACGCCTATCAGCGGGATGCGATCGACGGAAAAGTGACGCATCCGGATCCCATGGAAGTCAAAGTCTGGGAAAGCAATTTTAAACGGGATGCGGGCAATCAGCTCGTGAACTACTACAGCAATCAAGACAAAGTGGATCCGCGCTATAACGTCCAGTCCGGGGAGCGAACAGCCGACCGCAAAGGAGAAGAAGGCGTTCGAAAAGTTTTTGAATCCAACGAAAGAACTCTCGGCAAAGACCAGATGTATGAAGAGTATAAAAAATCGCATGCCTGTGATTCATATTCCAGACACCTTCAGGATGCGATCAGCCAGTTACAGGATCCGAACATCGAAGAAAATCTCGATAAAGAGATGCTCATGAAATACTGCGATGATCATGGAATCGACTATAAAGCAGAGGACAGCTATAAGGATGTCTGCAATCGGATTCGGCAGGCAGAGCATCCAGAACTTGGTCCAGCTAAGCCCGCTTCCGAAAAATCTCTGCTGACCCCGGAACAGGAGCGGCTTAAGCAGTACATGGATGATCATGGATACAGTCCGGAAAACCAGACGGAGTATAAGCGGGATCCGGAATGGCAGCGGCTGCATCAGGCAGTTTATGGAGAACGCGAAGGCATAAATAACTTGCCGCCGGATCCCTCTTTCCACAAAGAAGCGGAAAAGGCCGAGCAGGAAGACCAGACGATCAACAGAGAACTGAACACGGAGGTTTTACCAAAGAAAGCGGAAGAAGCTGCCGAAAGCGAAGACCAGGATCAGCAGGAAGGCGAAAGCAAAACAGCGGAAGAGACCGAGGACGAATCTGAGGCTGAAAGCGAAGGTCAGAGCGAGCAGGAAGGCGAAAGCGAAGCGGTCGAAGAGACCGAGGACAAATCCGCAGCCGAAAGCGAAGATCAGACTGAACAGGAAGATCAGGTCGAGTCCGATGAACTGAACATGGACGACTCCCCCGAAGAAAGTGAAGACGAAACTGAGCAGGAAGATCAGAGTGAAAGGTCTGAAGAGACCGAGGACGAATCTGAGGCTGAAAGCGAAGATCAGAGCGAACAGGAAGAGGAAAGCGAAGCGGTCGAAGAGACCGAGGACAAATCCGCAGCCGAAAGCGAAGATCAGACTGAACAGGAAGATCAGGTCGAATCCGATGAACTGAACATGGACGACTCTCCCGAAGAAAGTGAAGACCAGAGCGAACAGGAAGATCAGGTCGAGTCCGATGAACTGAACATGGACGATTCTCCCGAGGAAAGTGAAGACGAGACTGAACAGGAGGATCAGGTCGAATCCGACGAATTGAACATGGACGACTCTCCCGAAGAAAGTGAAGACCAGAGCGAACAGGAAGATCAGGTCGAGCCCGATGAACTGAACATGGACGATTCTCCCGAGGAAAGTGAAGACGAGACGGAACAGGAGGATCAGGTCGAATCCGATGAACTGAACATGGACGACTCTCCCGAAGAAAGTGAAGACCAGAGCGAACAGGAAGATCAGGTCGAGTCCGATGAACTGAACATGGACGATTCTCCCGAGGAAAGTGAAGACGAGACGGAACAGGAGGATCAGGTCGAATCCGACGAATTGAACATGGACGACTCTTACGACGAAAACGAAGACCAGAGAGAACAGGAAGATCGGAACCATTCGGATGATGTAAACATGGATGAATCGGCAGATCAGGAAGAAGAAACATCTGAAAACGAAGAACAGGCCCAGTCCGAAGATCAGAGTCTGTCCGATGAGCCCAGCATGGAGGACGGTTCTTTGCCATCAGACAGCGGGGAGAGTTCCTCTAAAGAGGAGGAAGAAGACGAACAGAAGGGCATATCCTACTGATTCCTCCCAGCTAGTCCAATGCTTCAGCCTCAATGTATGGAAGAAAGGAAAAGAAAATGGAATACAACGAACAGATTCTCAGCGGTGAATATCTTCATGATGATCTGACTTACGTAGAACAGACGGCAAAATTCGGCCTTCCCGGAACGCTTCGAACCGGGAACAGTGTACTGCTCTGTCCGGGTGAGCAGATGCTGTCACGCCATCTGCTTCTGCTTGGCGGAATTGGAAGCGGCAAATCCAACTGCTTCAATCACCTGATCCGCAATGTCCGTGCCGGACTGACCGGACAGGATGTGCTGATCATTTTTGATACCAAAGGCGACTATTACGATGAGTTTTACTGTCCGGGCGATGTCGTCATCAGCAACGATGCCCGGGCTACCGGCGGCGCTGGTTTTGACTGCTGGAACGTCTTTAACGAAGTCATGATCGATGACCGCGTCGAAGAAAACGTCTACGAAATTGCCGGTACGCTTTTTTATGACAAGATTCACAACAGCTCGCAGCCGTTTTTCCCAAATGCGGCGAAAGACCTGTTTACGGCGCTGATGCTGCACATGAACCGCTCCGAGAAAATGGCGGCGCATCACAATAACAAGGCGCTCCGTTCCATGCTGGATACGTTCTCTCCGGAAGCCATGAAGAAAATTCTTCTTTCCTATCCCGATCTGAAGTCGATGAGTACGTATATTGATGATCCGAAGTCCGGACAGACAATGGGCGTCGTCTCGGAACTGCAGCAGGCAGTGCGGGAAATTCTGATCGGCAATTTTAAGCAGAAGGGAACGCTCTCCATGCGGGAACTGGTTCGCCAGAAAGGCGGCCGTGTCATTTTCATCGAATATGACACGGGCATCGGCAATCTGCTTACACCGATTTATAAGCTGCTGGTCGATCTGGCAATCAAGGAAGCGCTCTGCCGCAAGAGCAACGAAGGAAACGTTTATTTCATGCTCGATGAATTCCGGCTGCTTCCGCATCTCGAACACATTGACGACGGCGTCAATTTTGGACGAAGCCTGGGCGCCAAGTTCGCGATCGGAATTCAGAACGTGGATCAGATTTCGGCAGCGTATGGCGAAAACCTGGCGCGAAGCATTCTTTCCGGTTTCGCGACAACGTTCGCTTTTCGGGTCAACGATTCCAATTCCCGCGGCTACATCAAGGATCTTTATGGAATGAATCTGCGTTCGGCAAGCTTCCTGTCCAATATCACGTCAAGAGGACTGGTCGAGCAGATTCGGGAAACGACGGTCGTTGAAGACGTGGATATCACCCGGCTACAGATTGGCGAAGCCATTATCAGTACGCTGGGCATGCCGCCTTTCCGCTTCCGGTTTGATGAGTTTTTCTCGTCGCGCTGACTTTGGAATGCGATCCGCACCCCGTAAGGTACTCACAGAAACGGTTCGCAGATCGCAAAAACCAGAGAATAAAACCCGTCCGATCGAAATTTTGGCTCGATCGGGCGGGTTTTGTAGGAATGCGTCTGCTTGTGGAAAGGAAACGACGGTTTTCGGAAAGGATCGGATCGGGAAGAAAAGTGCGCTTTTTGACGGCAGGGAGAACGGTTGTACGGGTGACTCGGGCGTTTTCGATCCAAATCGGGTCAAATGTGAATGAAACGTGTACACCAAAGCAAGAAGTTTTCATTTCATTTTCAATTATTTTCATGAAAAAAACGTACAAAGCACACAAAAACGCAGAAATAAGGGAAGGGCACGGGAAGATATGTTGAGATTATCGGTTTTGCGTTTAATATTTAAGCTATCTTTTTAGAAAGAGGAACAAAATGACAAAACACTTCTGGAAAGCAGCCGGAGCCACATTACTCTGCACATCCATGCTCGCTGGCTGCTCAAGCACTCCTGCAACTGGCAGCAGTACCGCAGATTCTGCTGCAGGCTCTTCCGCCAAAGCTGGCGATACCGTTAAAATCGGTCTCAACTTCGAGCTGACCGGTCAGGTCGCTGACTACGGCACAAAAGAAATTAACGGTGCGAAAATCGCTGTACAGCAGTTCAACGCCCGTGAAGACAAGCCCTTCACCGTAGAAACGGTTGAATTTGATGACAAGGGCGAACCGGCTGAATCGGTTGCTGCAATTACGAAACTGATCGAACAGGACGGTGTTGTCGGCGTTGTCGGACCTGCGACTTCCGCAAGCTCCATCGCTACGTATGAATTTGCGACATCGAAGCAGGTTCCTGTAATTTCTCCTTCCGCAACGCAGGTAAACGCCATGCTCAAGGCAGATGGTACACCATATGAATATGCGTGGCGTGTCTGCTTTGAAGACAGCTATCAGGGCAAAGGCATGGCGGAATATGCCTACAACAATCTTGACGCGAAAAAAGCCGTTGTCCTGAACGAAGTATCCGACTACGGTTCCGGCCTGGCCGAAGCCTTCACCGAAGAATTCGAAAGCCTCGGCGGCGAAGTTCTCGACCGTTCCGAATACCAGTCCGGCGACAAGGATTTTGCAAGCTTCATTACCAAAATCAAAGACCTCGACTTCGATGTTATTTACGTTGGCGGCTACTATAACGAAGCAGCCCAGATCGTAAAGGCAGCCAAGGCAGCCGGCATTGAAAAACCGATCATCGGTGCAGACGGATTTGACTCCGCTGACTTCATCCAGCAGATCGGCAACGACTACGCCAACAATATTTATTACACAACCGCCTACACAGCGATTGATCCAAGCGAAGAACTGTCCAAGTTCATCGAAGACTACAAAGCAGCATACGGCGAAGAACCAAGCATGTTTGCGGCGCTTGCCTATGATGCAACCAACCTGCTCCTCTCCAGTCTCGAAACGTCCGGTGCGACGGGTGCAGAACTGAACGAAGCCATCAAGAAAGCAGACTTCTCCGGTATCACTGGATCCTTCACATTTGATGAGACAAACCACACTCCAGCAAAATCCGTTCTCGTTGTTGAACTCGTTGACGGTGTTCAGTCCAACGTCAAGGAAGTAAGCGTAGAATAAGCTGAAAACCTGAATCCATTCAGAAAGCAGGGGTCTGATCCCCTGCTTTTTTCAAAAGAAAGGAGAACTCCATATGGAAGTGTTTCTGCAGCAGGTGATCAACGGACTGTCGCTTGGCAGTATTTACGCGCTGGTCGCCCTCGGCTATACGATGGTGTACGGAATCATCAAACTGATCAACTTTGCACACGGCGACATCTATATGATCGGTGCCTACACAGCCTTTTTCGTAACTACCTACATGGGCATGAGATTTCTGCCGGCCCTGATCGTGTGCATGATCGTCTGCGGAATTCTCGGTGTACTCATCGAACGCATTGCCTATCGTCCTCTGCGAAAGGCGCCCCGTATTACCGCGCTGATTACCGCGATCGGCGTCAGCTATGTCATTGAATACACGACCCAGATGTTCATGGGCACGTCCACAAGAACGTATCCGAAGCTTCTGCCGGATACCTCATGGCAGCTCGGTCCGGTTCGTATTTCCTATATTCAGATGGTCATCTTTACCGTAACGATCGTACTGATGATTCTTCTGACGCTCGTCATTCAGAAAACAAAAATCGGCCGCGCGATGCGTGCCGTTTCCGCTGATGAAAATGCCGCCAAGCTGATGGGTATTTCCGTCGACAATACGATTTCCTTCACCTTCCTGATCGGTTCCGCCCTCGCGGGCGCGGCCGGTATGCTGGTCGGTGTGTACTACAACGCAGCCAGCCCGCTGATGGGTATGGTTCCTGGTCTGAAAGCGTTCGTTGCGGCCGTATTCGGCGGCATCGGCTCCATTCCGGGCGCGCTTGTGGGCGGTCTGTTTATCGGCGTTGCCGAAACGCTGGTCGTTGCCTACGGCTCCTCGCTGTACCGCGACGCCATCGTGTATGCCATCCTGATTCTGGTGCTGATCATCAAGCCGACCGGTCTGTTTGGCAAGAACGAAAGAGAGAAGGTGTAATCCATGGCAAAACAGGTTCTGACAAAAACCAACCTGATCTGGACGGTGATTGCACTGAGCATCTTTACCCTCGTCTGGGTTCTGATGGGCGCGGGCGTTATCAACTCCTACTATGAATCGACGATCTTTACGATCTGCTTCAATATTATTCTGGCTGTCTCCCTGAATCTGATTGTCGGCGTCTGCGGACAGTTCTCCTTAGGACATGCGGGATTCATGGCGATCGGCGCCTATTCTGCCGGTATCGTTACGAAAATGATGCCCAACTACGGCGGCATGGCGCTGGGCATTCTGATCGGCTTTGTCATTTCGACGCTGGCCGCTCTGGTCGTTTCCATTCCGACGCTGCGTCTGCGCGGCGACTACCTCGCCATTGCGACGCTGGGCTTTTCAGAAATTATTCGAATCTGCATTCAGAACATGAAAATCACCAACGGCGCAGCCGGTCTGATGGGCATCCCCAAACTGACCACCTGGCCGATCCTGTTTTTCGCGGTTGTGCTTTCGATTATCGTCTGCACAAACTTCGTCCGCTCGACCCAGGGCCGTGCCTGCATCGCCATCAACGATGACGAAATCGCAGCCGAAGCCATGGGCATCAACACCACGAAATACAAAGTCATGGCGTTTATTATCGGTGCCATTCTGGCTTCTCTGGCCGGCAGCCTGTTCGCCAACTACTTCTATGTACTGAACCCGAACCAGTTTACCTTCAACAAATCGATCGACATTCTGGTTATGGTCGTCTTCGGCGGCATGGGCAGCATGTCCGCTTCCGTTATCGCGGCCATCGCGATCGGCATCCTCAACATGTGGCTGCAGCAGTTCACCGACCTGCGCATGATCATTTACGGCGCCGCTCTGGTTCTGATGATGATCTTCCGTCCGCAGGGCATCCTTGGCTCCTGGGAACTTTCCATCGAGCGTTTCCTGAAAAAGCGTAAACTGAAAAAGGAGGAAGCGTGATGGACTCCGTATTAAAAATTACCGGCCTTTCCAAAAACTTCGGCGGTCTGGCTGCGGTTTCCGGCATCAACATGGAAATCTACCCCGGCGAACTGATCGGTCTGATCGGACCGAACGGTGCCGGCAAGACCACGCTGTTCAACTTGCTGACCGGCGTGTATGAACCGTCCGAAGGTCTGATTGAACTCAATGTCGACGGCAAGAAGCAGCAGATCGGCGGCATGAAGCCGTACAAGATCACCGCACTTGGCATGGCGCGGACGTTCCAGAACATTCGTCTGTTCAAAAGCATGACCGTTCTGGAAAACGTCAAGCTCGCCATGCACAAGAACGCCGGCTACGGCGTATTCAACGGTCTGCTCCGTACGTCCCGCTATTACAACGCGGAACGCTGGATCGAAGAAAAAGCCTGCGAATATCTGCAGGAAGTCGGTCTGTACAAAAAGCGCTACGACAAGGCGACGAACCTGCCGTACGGCGAACAGCGCCGCCTGGAAATCGCCCGGGCGCTGGCAACCCAGCCAAGCATCCTCTTTCTGGATGAACCGGCAGCCGGCATGAACCCGCAGGAAACCGAAGAGCTTACCCAGCTGATTCATCATCTGCGCGACAAGTACAAGCTCACCATCATTCTGATCGAGCACGACATGTCCCTGGTCATGAACCTGTGCGAACGCATCTTCGTTCTGAACTACGGCCAGCTGATCGCGTCCGGAACGCCGGATGAAATCAAGAACAACGAATTCGTCATCAAGGCGTACCTGGGCGAGGAGGTGTAAGCATGGCTTTGCTCGAAGTTAAAAATCTCCATGTTCACTATGGCGTAATCGAAGCGCTTAAAGGCGTTTCCATTTCCGTTGAACCCGGACAGATCGTTACGCTGATCGGCTCCAACGGCGCCGGCAAGACTTCGCTTCTGCAGGCCATTTCCGGCATCGTGAAAAAGAGCGAAGGCGATGTCATCTTCAAGGATGAGTCCATTTACAAAGCCAAACCGCGCCATATCGTGTCCAACGGACTGGTGCAGGTTCCGGAAGGCCGCCACGTCTTCCCGGGTCTGAGCGTGTATGAAAACCTGATGATGGGCGCCTATCTGCGCAAGGACAAGAAGGGCATCGCCGAAGATCTGCAGAAAGTCTACGAACGCTTCCCGATTCTCGAAAAACGTAAAAACCAGGATGCGTCGACGCTTTCCGGCGGCGAACAGCAGATGCTCGCCATGGGCCGCGCCCTGATGGCCAGACCGCAGCTGCTTCTGCTCGATGAGCCGTCCATGGGTCTGGCTCCGATTCTCGTCAAGGAAATCTTCAATATTATTCAGGATATCCAGAAGACGGGAACGACGATTCTGCTCGTTGAACAGAACGCCCGCATGGCTCTTTCCATTGCGGACTATGCCTATGTACTGGAAACCGGGAAAATTTCCCTGCAGGGACCGGCCAGCGAACTGGCACAGTCTGAAGACGTCAAGAACGCCTATCTGGGCGGAAGCGCGTCCTGATCGGCGCAAAGGAGACCACTATGTTTCGCGTATACAACTTTATGACGAAAAATCCCATCACGGTCGGCAGCGACGAAAAGATTTCCGCCGCGCTCGACCTGATGCGCTACAACAAGATTCACCGCATTCCGGTCACCGATGAAAACGATCATCTGATCGGTCTGATTACCGAAGGCATGATCGCCGCCAATAACAAGGCGACCAGCCTCAGTATTTACGAACTCAACTATCTGCTGTCCAAAACCGATGTTCGCACCGTCATGATCAAGCACCCGATTTCCATCGGCGAAAACGCGCTGCTCGAAGAAGCGGCCGAAAAGCTGCTCAAAAACGACATCGGCTGCCTGCCGGTCGTGAACGACAAGGATCAGGTGACGGGCATTCTGACCCAGAACGACATTTTCAAGGCGTTCCTCGACATGCTTTCCTGGGGACAGAAAGGCACCCGCATCATTCTGTCCTTGCCCGAAGGCGTAGGCGTTCTCGAAAAAGTCAGCCGCATTTTTGCGCAGAACAACATTTCGGTAACATCCATCAGCGTGTACGAACACGGCCAGGAAAACGCGGAAGTGCTCGTTAAGACAACGGGCCCGTTCGATCAGAAACGAATGACTGAGCAGTTTTCCAAGGAAGGCTTTACCGTACTCGACATCGAAGAAGTCGAAGCGTAATTCAGAAGTTCTTCCTTATACGATTGAAGCGATACGATTTATGCAGTCTGGGACCGGAGAAATCCGGTCCTTTTTTCACGCATGCGCTTCTGGGGACCTGAAAGGACGGCCGGGTATGAGGCGCAGGCAAGGCAAACCCTGCATACGGCCGCTATACTGAAACCGAAAAATACCGCAAAGAAAGAAGGAAAACTATGGCTGAATCCACCAATCCAAATCTCAGTAAGCAGATGATTTATTCCGTATTCGTACGCAACCATTCCAGAGAAGGAACCTTTGCGAAAGTCGAAGAAGATCTCGACCGCATCCGCGATCTGGGAACCGATATTCTCTGGCTCATGCCGATTCACCCGACGGGTAAAGTCGAGCGCAAAGGCGAGGACGGAAGTCCCTACGCGATTGCCGACTACTGGAAAATCGATCCGAAAATGGGAACGGAAGAGGATCTGAAACATCTGGTGCAGAGCGCGCATGAAAAAGGCATGAAAGTCATTCTCGATATTGTCTTCAACCACACTTCGCCCGATTCGAAAATGGTCCAGGAATATCCCGAATGGTTTTACCGCGATGAAGACGGCAAGCCGTATCCGATGTTCCGGGAATGGAGCGATATCGTCGATCTCGACTTTTCGAGCAAAGCGCTTCAGGAGGAACTCATTCGAATTCTGAAGCATTACGCTTCGATCGTGGACGGCTTTCGCTGCGATGTCGCCAGCCGCGTACCGGCCAGTTTCTGGAAAAAAGCCAGAGCGGCCTGCGACACAGTAAAGCCGGATTTGTTCTGGCTGGCGGAAAGCTGTCATCTTCCCTTTATTAAGTTCTGCCGTGACAATGGCCGCGTCGGCGAAAGCGATTCGGCGCTGTATGAAGCGTTCGATGTGCTCTATGACTACGACGCCTTCCCGTACTGCGAGAAAATTTTTGAAGACGGCAAGCCGATGGAAGAATGGGTCGACGCGCTGATCCGTCAGGATGCCGAGCTTCCACAAAACGCCATCAAGCTGCGCTATCTGGAAAACCACGATACCGACCGGATCAGTCAGTACGTAAAGGACTGGCCGCTCTGGAAAAACTGGACGGCGCTGCAGTTTACGCTCAAAGGCATGCCGCTCGTTTACCATGGTCAGGAAATTCGAACAAGTCATCGTCCGGACATTTTTACTGCCGATCCGATCGCATGGAAAGAAGACGATGCGGCAGCAGACTGGATTCGAACGCTGGCGCATCTGCACAAAACGCTGTTCTCGGCGCAGCCGGTCATCGACTATGAAATCGATGAAACACATCCTGTTCTGCGCATCAGCCGGGACGGTTATGCGGGTGCCTTCCTGCTCGCAAAAACCGAGCCGGATGCTCTGATTTCGACGAACCTGAAAGACGGCGTATGGTACAACCTCTTTACCGGAACCGACTTTGAAGTGGCCGATCACCATATGAAAGCCGCGGATTTCCCGGTTCTCGTACAGATGGAAGACGAAGTCAAAGACTGACCTGAGGAAAAGCAGAAGCAAATCGCAGAGCGTGAAAACGGGAAACGCACTGAAAACAAGTCCTGCAATCCCGCTTTTGCACACAATCCGTATACGCATCCGAATAAAACGTTAAGAAACAAAAAAACGCTCGTCGGCCGCAGGGGACTGTATGAAAATACAGACAGCTGCGCCGACGGGCGGTTTTCTTATGGCTTTGTGTGTTATGCATTCGATCGCAGAAAAAGGTTACGATCTGCGCCGCTTTTTGCGGATGCGTCTGGAGAGATCCTGATCCGCACTGCTGGAGCCGGCGCACTGCGCCTGTTCAAGCATCTTAAAGAAGGACTCGATATCGCTGGCGATTTCCTTCTTCTTGGACGGCCTCTCCAGCGGCAGCAGAACGATCGATCCCGTACTGGTGTCGAGGAAAAAGTCATCGTCCGTATCGCTTAAAGCGAGCGGAAAATACGTATCGGGAATGAGATTGCCCATCGAGTACAAGTCGAGAATATGATCGGCTGACATATTTCCGGTAAATAAAGGAATGAAATGATCGACGACATACGTATGGCCGTCTACCTCCAGAGGGGTATGGAACATACTCATACCGTTGCACGTGCGGTAGAAGTCCTTGAGGGCGCCGGGAAGACACAGATTATAGCGGTCTTCAAATTCCAGGAGCATTTCTTCCGAGAAAGGTAAAGGGTCCTGGCCGGGGGTGAGGAATGAATACATGAGGTATACACCTCCTTTTCTCAAGTATAGGCGCCATAGGGACCTCTCATTTCGTCGCCGGAGCGAAATTATCAAACCTTAATGGGAAAAAAGAATATAAACAAAGGCCGCCTAAAGATCCAAAACCATTATGGAGAAAATGAATAGAATGTAACAATTTACATTTCCAGCTCAAAACCGCGCGCAAACGGTCAGAGCGGATCGCGACGGCAGACCAAAGAAAAAGCAGGCGAAAGCATCCGCCTGCAAATAGAAAAACTGAGTCCTGGTTTTACTGGACGGGCCAGGAAGCGAGATCCGAAGGGAAGTCGATTTGAACGGTTCCGCCGACCTGATCGATTTCGATATCGGCCTGGAAGGTAAGCGGCGTGCTGGCCACGTCGATGTCATACGTTCCCTTGAGGTCGATCGACAGTTCCCTGATCGTCTTGTTTTCGATCTCGACTTCAAGGACGGTTTTGTCTACGTCGACCGCGCCATAGGAATCCAGAAATTTGGCGACTTCCGAAGGTTTGAGCACAAAGGTGTATTCATTGCCCTCCACTTTTACGGATTCGAAGAGGTTTTCCCGCTCGCTGCGGGAAAGTTCCAGAAACGGGTTGGGCATATGGAAACCGTCTTCTTCGTTAATACCGAGATTTGCGGCGAGAGAAGACGATTTGGTTCCGGCATAATTAAGATACGTGTGACCGTCACGAATATAAAAATCGGCGTCCACGCTCTGTCCGGCCACGCTGCCTTTTCCGAGAAAAGCCAGTTCAGCCGGCTGGCTTTGATACGCAGCGTTGAAATCCAGATCGACGCCCAGAAGATTCATATCCCCGTGGGCTTTGAGCGAATCGGCTTCACAAAGGCGGTTCCAGGATTCGAAAAACAGGTTTACAGCCTCCTTTTTCTGGTCAGCATTGCTGTTGGAACAGCCGGCAGCCAGAGAAGAAAAGGCGAACAGCGTACAGAGCGCTGTAGTGCGAAATGCGTGTTTTGAGAGCATGCGTTCTCCTTTCAAAAGAAATTGGACCGGTCTGCATCGACTCAAATCAGAAGGAAGAGCAGAGCGGCAGGGTTATTAAGCGGGAAACAGGCGGCAAAGAATGTCCGCCTGACAAAATGCAGAAAAGCAGCAATAAGAAATAGCAATAAGAAATAGAAATAAAAATAGAAATAAGAAATCAAGGATATACTGTCCGGTTTTCGTCTTTTCCGGATTGTTTTCAGAAAAGGGAACCGGCGCAACAACAGAATATTCAGAAATTCGAAAAAAATACAGGCAGATTCACGGATCTGTCGAAGCCAGAGACGAAAGTGCTTTGCGGTTTTCGATACAATAGTCTGAAAGCAAACCATACAGATTGAATGACGATCGATCCGCCACGGTTTATAAATCCTATCTATGCAGGTACTCTATAAATCGTCAGCCCATGCGGACGGCTAAACCGTCGAAAAAGAAAAAAACAGAAAAGGGCATCTATAGAAACAGGGAGGAACCTCTATGATCCTGATTGAACGCGCCAGCACGATGAATGAAAAGCAGCAGAAGGCTCTGCTCAAAGCTCTGGGAAACCATTCGTATTCCTGGATCCCGGACGGATCCGACGAAAAGACGATGCGCGATCTGCTGCAGGCGGCCGAGGCGTCCCCCTGTACCAGCGTCGATGCGCCAAGTGACACGCATGCCGATTCCAGCACAGACGAAGCTGCTTCGGACGCGCTGACGATTCTGTATCTGGACGGTTTCGATCACGATGCCGTGTTTACTTTGTACGACAAGCTGAATCAGGCGCAGATCGGTCCGTTTGAATGTGCGACAGCGACCGAAAACAATCTGTACTGGACGCTGGCTGCCCTGAAAAAGGAAATGTTAGCGGAAGCGGATTACATGCGAAAGTACGGCGAGCTCAAAGAGCGGCTTTCCACGATCGATCTGCTGCGCATGCAGAAAGATCCGACCTACCAGAAATTCATTTTCATGGTCATGTCCATGGAGAAGGAAGAAGAAATCGATCCGGTTGCTCTGGAATGGATGCTTTATAAATTTAAGGAATTCGACGCGTCCAGATAGAGGATGCGTGACTGAGATTAAAAACGACGAAATGGAAACCAAAGAATTTCCAAAGAAAGCCCGCGAAAGAGGATGCTTTCAAAATCTGTATCGCGAAATAAACCGTCCTGAGTGCAGGAAGGCACGGCGAAGTAAAGGAGCTTGTTATGCAGATCATCATTGCAGGTCTTGGAAAAGTCGGAATGTGCCTGACTGGCGAACTTTCGGCGGAAGGGCATGACCTGACAGTTGTGGATACAAAGCCGGAGCAGGTGCGCAAGGCGACGTCCAAATTCGACATCATGGGATTCAGCGGAAACGCCGCGGATCCGGATACGCTGGCGGAACTCGATGTGGCCGACGCGGATCTGTTTATCGCGGTGACGACGCAGGATGAAGTCAATCTTCTTTCCTGTCTGCTCGCCAAACGGGCCGGCTGTTCCAAAACGATTGCCCGCGTTCGCAATCCGGAATACAGCTCGTCCATGGACTATCTCAAGGAAGCGCTGGGCCTGGAAATGATCATCAACCCGGAACTGCTGGCCGCCAAGGAAATCGAACGCGTTCTCTCGCTTCCCGGCGCGATGAATGTCGATGACTTTACGAGCGGTCATGGCGAAATTCTGAAACTGCGCATTCAGCCGGGATCCTGTCTGGACGGCTTGCGCGTTAAGGAAATTCATTCCCACATTCACGCCGAAGTGCTCGTCTGCATCTGCCAGCGCGGCAAGGAAACGTACATTCCGGACGGCGACTTTGTTTTGCACGCGCGCGATCTTCTGTATATAGCCGGTGCCCGCGCGCAGTCCGTCAAGTTCTTTTCAAGCGCCGGTCTTCCGGTCGGCGGCATCCGTCATGTGATGGCGGTCGGTGCCGGCAAGCTGTCTCACTATCTGATCGAGCTGCTCGAACGTGCGGGCATTGAAACGACAATTATCGATAAGGATCTCGACGCCTGCGAGCGCATGACCGTTCTGTATCCGGATACGGTCGTCATTCACGCGGACGCCTCGAGCCAGAACGTGCTGCTCGAAGAAGGTCTGGAGGAAATGGACGCCTTTATCGCCATGACCGGCGTGGATGAGCAGAACGTCTTTCTCAGCCTGTTCGCCCAGCGCAAGGCGGATCTGAAAACCGTAACGAAAGTCACCCATATTGATATGGATGAACTGTTTGAAGACTTTGAACTGGATACGGTCATCAACCCGAAGACGCTCAGCGCGGAATACATCATTCGCCACGTGCGTGCGCTGGCCAATTCCATGGGCTCCAATATCCGGACGGTGCACCGTCTGGCCAGCGATCAGGCGGAAGCGCTGGAATTCCAGATCCGGGAAGGATCGAAAGTCATCGGCGTGCCCCTGATGCGTCTGGCGCTCAAAAGCGGGGTGCTGATCGCGCTTATTGAGCGAAAGGGCATGCTCATTCTGCCGCGCGGAAACGATGTCATTTTGCCCGGCGACCTGGTCGTGGTCATTACCAACCGTAAAGGCTTTACGGATGTGGACGACATTCTGGAAGGGAAGAAGAGAATCCTATGAACCTGTTTGTCATTGCCTACGTACTTGGACAGGTGTGCAAGTTTGAAGCGGGCTTCATGCTTCTGCCCATGGTCTGCGCCCTGTGCTACAGCGAATATTCCATCGCGCTCATTTTCTTTCTGTGCGCCCTGCTGTGTCTGACGGTCGGCTTTTTCCTGACGCTTAAAAAGCCGGAACACATGCGCATACGGCCGAAGGAAGCCATGGCGGCAACCGCCCTTTCCTGGGTCGTGATTTCCGTTCTGGGCTGTCTGCCCTTCATGATCTCGGGCGAGATTCCCCGGTTTGCGGACGCGTTTTTTGAAACGGTCTCCGGGTTTACCACCACGGGATCGAGCATTTTAAGCGATATCGACGCGATGTCCTGCGGCAGCCGCTTCTGGCGTTCGTTTACGCACTGGATCGGCGGCATGGGCGTTCTCGTCTTTGTGCTGGCCATTCTGCCTTCGACGAGCAGCACGTTCATGAACCTGATGGTTGCCGAATCGCCGGGTCCCTCGGTGTCCAAGCTGGTGCCGAAAGTCCGGCAGACAGCCAAGTATCTGTACACCATTTATCTGACGATGACGATCGTACAGATCGTTTTGCTTCTGCTTGCGGGCATGCCGCTGTTCGATTCGATCACCCTGACGATGGGAACGGCCGGAACGGGCGGCTTCAGTGTGCGCAGCAGCGGATTTGCGGACTATACGATGCTCCAGCAGGGAATTATCGCGGTGTTCATGGTTCTGTTTGGCATCAACTTCAGCTTTTATTTCCTGATTGTCCGGAAAAAATTCAAAGCGGCCGTTTCCATGGAAGAAGTTCTGACGTATCTGGCGATCATCCTCGCGGTCGTGCTGCTCATCGTGACATCGGTATGGTGGATGTTCCCAAATCTGTTTGAAGCGTTCCATCACGTCTTCTTTACCGTCTCGTCGATCATTACGACGACCGGCTACGCCACGGTCGATTTCAACCAGTGGACCTCGTTTGCGAAAACGCTCGTCGTTCTGATCATGTTCATCGGCGCCTGCGCCGGATCGACGGGCGGCGGCATTAAGGTCTCCCGCATTAACGTCATGTTCAAGGGCATTAAAAAGGAACTGCAGATGCTTCTGCATCCCGGCCTGGTGCGCAAGGTCAAAATGGATGGCAAGCCGATCCCGCACGAAACGGTTCGTTCCATCAACGTGTTCATCGCCATTTATCTGGTGACGTTTGTCGTGTGCCTCGTTCTTGTAACGCTCGACGGCAAGGATCTCGTGACCAGTTTCACCGCGGTAGCCGCTACGCTCAACAATATCGGTCCGGGTCTAGGCGAAGTCGGTCCGATGGGCAATTTTGGCGCGTTCTCGGATTTTTCCAAGTATGTCCTGAGCTTTGCGATGCTGGCCGGGCGTCTTGAACTCATTCCGCTGCTTCTGCTGCTCATCCCGCAGATGTGGGAAGGCACGATCAAGCTGACCCGCCGCATTCGCACACAGTCCTCACGCGCGAAAAACCAGGGCTTTCAGCGCGAACCGTCCAGCCCCGAAAAAAGGCTGCGTCCAAAACCGGAGCCCCGGCGAAAACCGAAAGATCCGGATTTCGAACCGAGTCCGGCGCTTGCACGAAAACAGAGGCCAAGGCGCCTGCGCCTGCTGACCCAGACCTCGCTGGAATGAGTACGGGCCAGAACGGAAAAATGGTTTCTTTCTGGCTGTAAGGACGGCTTAGAAAAACGGAGCGGAAAAGTACAGATTTTTCGCACAATGAAATTTACGCAAAGAAAAAACAGTCCAGGAGCGATTTCGCTTGGAAATCGCTCCTGGACTGTCTGCGTCTTAAGTGTTCAGGATTGGCAGATCCTTTGGAAAAGTCGGGCGTTTTGCGGGCGCTCTGTTCGATTTTTCGGGTATGGACCTTCAGAATAAAGGGAAGTACAGATTCGCAACAGTGCGAAAATACGAAAAAAGTAAGAAAAGCGGACGATTTCAGGGGCCGCTAAGGGGGCGCGTGCGCTCAAAAAAGGAGGGGTTTCGACTGGTATTAGCATTAAAACTGCCAGAATGCAAGAATTTTCAGAATAAAAAAGAACAATCGATTGATAGGCTGGCAAGCTAATAATATTATAGTAAATTGCTAAATAGTCAATAAACCGAGGGTTTTTGACTGTTTTTGAAATTCAGAAGAAAGGATCGTGCGCATGGACAGCAATAAACCATACCAAATCGTTCCGGAAGGAAAAAAAGCATTCCGTCGGGACTATTCCAAAGTATCCGGCAAGCTCGAACTTCCAAACCTCGTAGAAATTCAGACCAACTCGTTTGAATGGTTCAAAAAATACGGAATCCAGGAAGTATTCGAAGAAATCTTCCCGATCGAGAACCACGGCAGAAATATCAAACTTAAATACAAAGGCTTCCACTTCGAACCTCCAAAATGTTCCGCGCAGAAAGCCATGGAGCGTGAGTGCAACTACGCTTCACGCTTAGATGTTGACATGGAACTTGAAATTGTCAATGAGAACGGAGAAGTCATCACCAAGCAGGAAAAAGTCTTCCTTGGCGATTTCCCGATGATGACTGAAACCGGTACCTTCATTATCAATGGAGCGGAGCGTGTCATCGTCAGCCAGATCGTTCGTTCTCCAGGCGCCTATTTTTCCGAAAGCTTTGACAGCAAAACTGGAAAACAGAACTACGCCAGTGAACTCATCCCGAGCCGGGGAACCTGGCTCGAGTTCATGACGGAGCAGAAGAAGAACACCAACGGACGAGCCATTATGACATCGATCGACAGCAGCCGCAAAATGCTGTCTACCATCTTCTTTAAAGCACTGGGCATGTCCTTCTCCCTGGAAAAAGGAGACGACACCCAGGATACGACTGCACTCGATACCTTCATGAAGGCGATCGACAAGCAGGCTAAGGATCCGATTCAGGATGAAACCCATCGCGAATACATGGATCAGTATCTGATGCTGTTCAACGGTTTCTTCGGCAAGTCGGAAGAAATCGAAAACACCCTCCTGGCTGACAAAGTCATGACCACTGAAGAAGCGCTGCTTTCCTTCTACGGCAACCAGCGCTCCGACGAAATCCCGACTCTGGACGGATCCATCACGCTGATGCAGAACAAGCTGTTCGATCCGCGCCGCTACGATCTGACCAAAGCCGGACGCTACAAACTCGGCAAGAAACTTTCCGCCGTCTCCCGTACGATGAACAACACCCTCGCCCAGGACATCCTGGATGTTAACGGAGACGTCGTTTACCCCAAAGGCACCCATGTGACCCGCGATATCCGCAACCGTCTGCGTGAAGAACTCGCCAAGGGTACCTACATGAACCCGTTCCCCTTCAAGCCGGAATTCCTTGAAGCGGACATCGTGACCATTCCGGCCAGCTACCGGACCGGTCTCATCGGCCGTGTCCTGGCCGAAGACATCACCATCGACGAAGAGCTGTTCGAACGCGGACAGGTTCTTTCTGAAGAAGATGTCGCTAAAATCGTTGAGCACGGCAAGGACGTCAGGATTTACGCCGGTCTGATCGCCAGACCCGTTATCCTGAGTGAAGAAAACTTTGATCCGGTTCTCAACTACGGTCAGCGTCTGTACACTCTCGGCCGTCTGACCAACGCAAAAGGTCAGGATCTCGTCAACTCCGATCTCGACCTCATTGCCGGCCGCTATGAAATCGGCGTTACCCCAGAACGCTTAAGTGATGCCGCCGTCTTCGATCTGAAGACCCGCATGAACGACGAAACCGTCACCGCCTGGCTGATCGGTGCCGCCGTACAGGAATTCGACATTGAAGACAAGAACGGCGTTCGCCGTCACATTATCGGCAACGACCCGTTTGCTCAGATTCACACGATCACCATTCCGGATATTTATGCCTTCTTCGACTACAACCTGAGCGTTATGGAAGGCATCGGCGAAACCGACGACATCGATATGCTCGGCAACCGTCGTATCCGTTCCGTCGGCGAACTCATCCAGAACCAGTTCCGTATCGGTCTTTCCCGTATGGAACGCGTGGTTAAGGAAAGAATGTCGATTCAGGAAGCCAAGAGCATTACCCCGAAGAAGCTGACCAACGTCCGCCCGCTGACCGCTGCCATTAAGGAATTTTTCTCTTCCTCGCAGCTGTCGCAGTTCATGGACCAGCAGAACCCGCTGGCTGAGCTGACCAACAAGCGCCGTATTTCCGCGCTGGGCCCAGGCGGTCTGACCCGTGATCGTGCCGGCTTCGAAGTTCGAGACGTTCACTCGTCTCACTATGGCCGAATCTGCCCGATTGAGACCCCTGAAGGTCCGAACATCGGTCTGATTTCCAACCTCACTACCTATGCAAAAATCAACGAGTACGGCTTCATTCAGACTCCGTACCGTGTTGTAAACAAGGATGGAACCGTTTCGGAAGAAGCGCGTTATCTGTCCGCGGATGAAGAAGCGGATTACGTTATCGCTCAGGCGAACGAAGTGCGCGACGGCCGTCTGATTCACGACCGTGTCGTAGCCCGTAAAGGCGGCGAAACGATTATCGCCGACCGCGCCGATGTCGAACTCGCCGACGTATCCCCAAAACAGATCGTTTCGGTAGCGACCGCCTGCGTACCGTTCCTCGAAAACGATGACGCATCCCGAGCCCTGATGGGTGCGAACATGCAGCGTCAGGCCGTACCTCTGCTTTCTCCGCATTCCCCGTACGTCGGAACCGGTATCGAATACAAGATTGCCAAAGACTCCGGCGTCGGCATCATCGCCAAGGAAGACGGCGTAATTACGTATGTCGACTCCCTGCGAATCGTAAACACCGATGCAAACGGCGTGGAACATACGTATCACCTGCGCAAGTTCAGCCGTTCCAACGCATCGACCTGCATTAACCAGAAACCGATTGTCAAAGTCGGTGAAGAAGTCGAAAAAGGCGACATCCTTGCCGATGGACCGTCCATGGAAAACGGCGAGCTGGCTCTGGGTCAGAACGTAACGATCGCGTACATGACCTGGTACGGCTACAACTATGAGGATGCCATCATCATGTCCGAGAGAATGGTCAGCGACGATGTCTACACGTCCATCCATCTTGAGGAATACGATATCGACTGCCGCGAAACCAAGCTTGGACCGGAAGAAATCACCCGCGACATTCCAAGCGTATCCGAAGCCGCCATTAAGAAGCTGGACGAAAACGGCGTCATCATGGTCGGCAGCGAAGTGCACGAAAACGATATCCTTGTCGGAAAGGTAACCCCGAAAGGCCAGTCTGAATCTTCTCCGGAAGAAAAGCTGCTCCTGGCGATCTTCGGCGAGAAGTCCCGCGAAGTGCGCGACAACTCCCTGAAAGTACCGCACGGCGGTGCCGGCATCGTGCATTCCACCAAGGTGTTCAAACGAGGAGAAGAAGGCGTGGATCTGCCGCCTGGAGTTATCAAGCGCGTCAAGGTCTACATTGCTCAGAAACGTAAGATTTCCGAAGGCGACAAAATGTCCGGCCGTCACGGTAACAAGGGTGTTATTTCCAAGATCCTGCCGATCGAAGACATGCCGTTCATGCAGGACGGCCGTCCAATCGACATCATCCTGAACCCGTTCGGCGTACCTTCCCGTATGAACATCGGTCAGATTCTTGAGATTCACCTCGGCTATGCCGCCAAGAAACTGAACCAGAAATTTGCGACGTCCGTATTTGACGGTCTTTCCAACGAAGATCTGGCGGATGTCATGAAAGAAGCCCAGATGACTTTCGATGGAAAACAGGTTCTGTACGACGGTCAGACGGGTCTCCCCTTTGATGAACGTATCTCGGTCGGCGTCATGTACATGATCAAGCTTGCCCACATGGTTGACGACAAGCTGCATGCCCGTGCCACCGGTCCGTATTCCACCATCACCCAGCAGCCTCTTGGCGGTAAAGCACAGAACGGCGGCCAGCGTTTCGGTGAGATGGAGGTATGGGCTCTTGAAGCTTATGGCGCCAGCCATACGCTGCAGGAAATCCTGACCATCAAATCCGACGACATCACCGGCCGTATCCAGACGTACGAAGCCATCACCAAGGGCCAGGATATCCCGGAACCTGGCGTTCCGGAATCCTTCCGCGTACTGATCAACGAACTTCAGGGTCTTGCCATCGACGTCAAACTGTTCGATGACGACGGCAACGAAGTTTCTCTGAACGCTTCGAGCGCGAAACCTGGTCAGAAATACGTGGAAGATGACAATGCAAAAATCGACATCATTCAGGATGCTGAAATTGTCGATGACGGCAAAGCCGATGCAGAAGTCAGCGATTCCCCTCTTGAAAACGATCTCGATCCGAATGCTGTAGCCCAAGCGCTCGAAGGCACGACCTACGCAGGCGACGATACAGAAGATGTCCAGAGCGAGCTCGACCAGGAGGAAGATGAAACCAAAGAACTGGAGGGCGAACTTCTCGAATGTCAGTAAACAATTTTTCCTCGATTCAGGTACAGCTTGCTTCTCCGGAAACCATTGAAAAATGGTCCCACGGTGAAGTAACCAAACCTGAAACGATCAACTACCGCTCGCAGAAAGCAGAACGTGACGGCCTGTTCTGCGAACGCATTTTCGGCCCGACCAAGGACTACGAATGCTTCTGCGGCAAATATAAAAAAGTCCGTCACTACAACGGAATGGTCTGCGAACGCTGCGGCGTTGAAATCACGCAGTCCAAAGTCCGCCGCGAGAGGATGGGCCACATTCATCTGGCCGCTCCGGTCGCACACATCTGGTATCTGCGCGGAATTCCTTCCCGCATGGCCCTGCTTCTGGATCTGACACCGAAGCAGCTTGAAGAAGTTGTATACTTCGTCAGCTATATCGTTACCGATCCAATGGACAGCGACCTGTCCTACAAGCAGGTTCTCGCTGAAAAGGAATACCGTGAAAAGCTCGCACAGTACGGACCTGGCGGATTCAAGGCCAAGACCGGTGCGGAAGCCGTTCTGGAACTGCTGCAGAATGTCGATCTCGAAGCTGAGTACACGAAAGTGACTTCGCAGCTCGAAGATGCGGCCGACGGCAGTGAAAAGCGCAAGAAACTGATCAAGCGCCTGGATACCATCAACGCGTTCCGTCATTCCAACAACAAGCCGGAATGGATGATTCTTCAGAACATCCCGGTTATTCCGCCTGATCTGCGTCCTATGCTGCAGCTGGACGGCGGCCGCTTCGCGACCAGTGACCTGAATGACCTGTACCGCCGCGTCATCACCCGTAACAACCGTCTGAAACGTCTGCTCGATCTCGGTACGCCGAACATCATCGTGCAGAACGAAAAGCGTATGCTGCAGGAAGCTGTCGATGCTCTGATCGATAACGGACGCCGTTCCAAGGCGATCACCGGTGCCGGCAACCGTGCGCTGAAATCGCTGTCTCACTCCCTGAAAGGTAAACAGGGACGTTTCCGTCAGAACCTGCTCGGCAAGCGTGTAGACTTCTCCGGACGTTCCGTAATCGCGGTAGGACCGGACCTGAAAATGTACCAGTGCGGTATTCCGCGTGAAATGGCGATCAACCTGTTCAAGCCGTTCGTTATTAACGAAATCACCGCTTCCGGCGCCATCCCTGGCATCAACAACCCGAAACAGGCTGAAAAACTGATCGAAGCCCGTGACGAAAGAATCTGGCCGATCGTTGAAAAAGTTATCGAAGGCTATCCTGTACTGCTCAACCGTGCGCCTACGCTGCACCGTCTGGGTATCCAGGCCTTCCTTCCAAAACTGGTTGAAGGACGCGCCATGCGTCTGCACCCGCTGGTATGTACTGCGTTCAACGCCGACTTTGACGGCGACCAGATGGCGATTCACGTACCGCTGAGTGAAGAAGCACGTGCCGAAGCCCTCGTTATGATGCTTGGCAGCCATAACATTCTGGGTCCAAAAGACGGCAAGCCTATCGTTACGCCTGGCCAGGACATGGTCATGGGCAACTTCTATCTGACGATGGAAGAAACCAGCGAAGAACTTCATGAAGAAGCCGACCGCTACCGTGCAGCCGGCATCGAAAAAGAAGCCGAAGCCTGGGACCGCTATGCGAATGCAGAAGGTACCGTTTACGCCGATGTGGACGAAGTCATGCTCGCCTACAAGACCGGCCAGGTTCACCTGCACTCCCGTATCGCTGTGCCTGTATCCGGCCTGAACAAAACTTCGTTCGCTCCCGAACACGCCAATGACTATCTGGCGACAACCGTCGGAAAAATCATCTTCAACGGCATGTTCCCGGAAGACTTCCCGTTCCTGAACGAAGTTTCCGCCGAAAACTTCCAGGCGACTCCGGAACGCTACTTCATCAAACCGGGTGAAGACGTGAAGGAATTCATCCGTGAACTCCCGCTTGCGGAAGCCGTTAAGAAAAAAGACCTCGGAAAAGTCATCGCCGAAGTCTTCAAGCGCTACAAAGTGGATGATGTTGCCGATATTCTTGACCAGATCAAGTCTCTCGGATTCAAATACTCCACCGTTGCCGGCATTACGGTTGCGCTGTCCGACATCGAAGTTGCTCCGAACAAGGAACAGCACGTCGATGAAGGCCGTGAAAAAGCCGACGAACTCAAGCACTACCAGCAGAAAGGTCTGCTCACCATGCAGGAATGGGAGCGTCACCTCAACAAGCTCTGGGATAACGTCAAGAACGATATCGTAGACGAGCTGATGAGCAACCTGCCGCGTAAAAACCCAATCAACATGATGGCGACTTCCGGTGCCCGTGGTAATACTTCGAACTTTACCCAGCTCGCCGGCATGCGCGGTCTGATGGCCCGCCCGGCGAAAGGCAAATCCAGAGCCGGCGAATACGTTCCATCCATCATCGAGGTACCTATTTATTCCTGCTTCCGTGAAGGTCTGAACGTATCCGAGTTCTTCATTTCCACCCACGGCGTACGTAAAGGTCTGACCGATACCGCGCTGAAGACAGCTGAATCGGGTTACCTGACCCGTCGTCTGGTTGACGTTGCGCAGGATGTCATCATTAAGGAAGACGACTGCGGAACCGACCGCGGCTTCAAAGTCAGCGAACTGATCGACCGCAAGAACAACACGGTTATCGAATCCCTGTACGATCGTCTGGTTGGCCGTTACAGCCAGCAGGATGTTCTGAACCCGGAAACGGGCGAAGTCATCGTTCCAGCCGATACGTACATAACCGAAGATCTCGCGCAGAAGATCGTCGATGCCGGCGTTAAGGAAGTAACCATCCGTTCGCCGTTCTCCTGCAAGACCACAAACGGCATCTGCCGCAAGTGCTACGGCAAGAATATGGCAACCGGTAAAGACGTTGAAGTCGGCGAAGCCGTAGGAACCATGGCTGCGCAGTCCATCGGTGAACCAGGTACCCAGCTGACCATGCGTACGTTCCATACCGGCGGTGTTGCCGGCGGTGACGGCGGCGATATCACCCAGGGTCTTCCGCGTGTAGAAGAGCTGTTCGAAGCGCGTCACCCGAAAGGCGTTGCCGTAATTGCCAAAGTGACCGGTGAAATCACTTCCATCAAACGTATAGAAAACTCGCTGCGTCAGGAAGTTATCATCAAGTCCGAAAAAGAAGAAGTATCCCATAAGATCAACGCAAACCAGACTCTTCGTCCATGGGTTGCGGTCGGCCAGAAAATCGTGGCCGGTCAGCCTCTGACCGAAGGTCCGCTTGACCCGAAGGAACTGCTTGCGGTTGCCGGCGTAACCGAAGTTCAGAACTACATCCTGAAAGAGGTTAAGAAGGTTTACCAGTCGCAGGGTATCGAAATTGCCGACAAGCATCTGGAAGTCATGATTCGCCAGATGATGCGTAAAGTTATCGTTGTCAATCCGGGCGACACCGATCTGAATACCGGTGTTCAGCTCTCTCTGAACAACATCACCCGCATCAATCGCGACTACCTGCACCAGAACAAGATCCCAGCCGAATTCAAGCCGGTTCTGCTCGGTATTTCGAAGGCTTCGGTAGAAACCGACTCCTTCCTGTCTGCGGCTTCCTTCCAGGAAACGACTAAAGTACTGACCGATGCCACCATCAAGGGTAAAGTCGATCACCTCGTCGGCCTGAAGGAAAACGTCATCATCGGTAAGCTGATTCCTGCCGGAACCGGCTGCACCGGCGACCGTCCGCAGAACCGTGAAGTCCGTGCCATGGCGGAAAAACTGCGCAAGCGCCGTCTCGAACGTCAGGTTAAGAAGACGACCGACAGCCAGTTCGACAGCTTCGCCAAATCGGCGATGGGCACTGCGGAAACTAAGGATGCCGCTCTGCCAGAACCTGTAGCGGAAGATCTTCCAATCCCGGAAAACTATTCCATCCTCAACGACCCGGAAAGCTTTGCGGATGCCATTGATCATCTCGATATTAAGGGCTCCAAGTAAGGCAGTCTGTATCGTGTTGTCTTGAATTCTCCATGAAATCATCAGATTTGTATGAAGAATTCCGAAAATAAAACAAAACAAGAAAGGCCTGGCTGTTTTCGAACAGTCAGGCCTTTTATACTGGGCACATGTTTTTGGCTGCCCAAATGCCTCGTAAGTGTCAAACAATCGACGGGTATACGCGAGACTGAATATTAGATACGCTAAACGGGATCCCTTTCGAGATCCCGCTTGGCGTATTTTTTATTCTTCATCGTTTTCTTCATACTTCGGATCCG
>NZ_JAHDSX010000026.1:0-34522 GCF_020969955.1 Allobaculum fili
CCGGATCCGAAGTATGAAGAAAACGATGAAGAATAAAAAATACGCCAAGCGGGATCTCGAAAGGGATCCCGTTTAGCGTATCTAATATTCAGTCTCGCGTATACCCGTCGATTGTTTGACACTTACGTTTTTCCTGCAAAATCTCTGAAAATCCCGTAACCGTATACAGCTGCGCTCAGCACAGAAAAGGTTTTACATAACAGAGAATTGCGATAAAATAACCGATATTGGATTTCTCGGGAGGCAGCCGCCCTTTTCTTATGGGAAAATGAGGCGCATGCTTGACACAAAAGGTCGGTTTTGATAAACTTGCCAAGTAAGAAATGGAAAGAAGAAGCCCCTTCTCACCTGATGCATACGGATGCATGGGTTAATGCCAGTTCGGAATCGATCAGAATTCGAAACCAGCAGGATTAGGGTGCGCTCTGCGCCCATTTTTTTATGGATTCATGAAAGGAAGGTATTCAATTATCAATAATCGAAAAGTAGCCCCGAACAACGTAAATGACGATCTGTTCAATGAAAAGATTCCTTTCCGGGAAGTGCTTGTCATCGACGCGAAAGGAAATCAGCTGGGAGTCAAATCCAAGCGCGAAGCGCTGGAACTCGCATATCGACAGAATCTCGATCTGCTCTGCGTAGCTCCCAAAGCTCGTCCAGCCGTCTGCAAAATTCTCGACTATGGCAAATACCATTTCGAGCAGCAGAAAAAAGAAAAGGAAGCCAAACGGAAACAGCACGTGGTGGAACTCAAATCCCTCCGTCTGTCGCCTGTCGTGGATACGCACGATTTTGAAACGAAACTCCGCCAGGCTCGTAAATGGATCGAGCAGGGGATGAAAGTCAAAATTGATATGAGATTCCGCGGACGTATGATGACCCGACAGGATGTCGGACGTCAGATTATGAACGACTTTCTCGATAAAGTGAAGGATATCGCCCTTGTAGAGAAAAAGCCTTCCCTGGAAGGAAACACTATGTCTCTCGTGCTGGCTCCTCAGAAGAAGAAGCCGGCAGCGCAAGCCAGCGAGCCGAAAGAGAAACCATAAAAGGAGGAGAAAATCATGCCAAAAATGAAAAGCCACAGAGGTCTGGCCAAACGTGTGAAAAAGACCGGATCGGGAAAACTGAAAAGACATCACGCTTATACTTCTCACCGTTTCCACGGCAAGACAAAAGATCAGAGACGTCATCTGGCCAAAGCCGGAATGGTTGACGCAACTGACTACAAGCGTATCAAAGACATGCTTGTGAAGTAATTGAGGATAACAGGAGGAGAATAGAATATGCCAAGAGTAAAAGGCGGAATTGTTTCCCGCAGAAGAAGAAAAAAAGTCCTTAAGCTTGCGAAAGGTTATTTTGGTAGCAAACACACTCTGTACAAAACCGCGAATGAGCAGGTAATGCACAGCTTCAAATACGCTTACAACGACCGTCGTAAACTGAAAGGCAACATGCGTAAGATCTGGATCGCTCGTATCAATGCGGCTGCACGTATGAACGATATTTCCTACTCCAGACTGATGCACGGCCTGAGACTGGCTAACATCGACATCAACCGCAAAATGCTGTCGGAAATGGCCATCCATGATGCAGAAGGCTTCGCTAAAGTAGTAGAAGAAGCTAAAGCTGCTCTCGCTTAATCGCAGAACGAAATCTCAAATTCAAGACGTCAAAGGAAATCATTCCTGAGACGTCTTTTTTGTTTGGAATGGTGAAAGCAGTGTAGGAGGAAAACCAGTTACGCGATGCTGGATGCGCTCCTATATAGGGTTCTTTCTCTGTATGGAATATTTCTCTTGCTCTGAGAGGAGTTCAAAGATAAGAGGGAGGAAACAGCCTTATCTGGACCAGGAAGGGCAGCTATACTACGTAAGCAGGGTGAGCTGCTCTGGTCGCACATCCAGAAGATTGACGGAATGGATCGGTTTAGCAAGTTCCTGAATTTCCTCTTCCAGAGATTGGAGATCCTCTGGCTTTCGCGTGGATATAGACAGCTCGTATGGCCAGTCGGCGGCAGGGAGGGGATCCAGGATGCATAAATTTCCGGAGCCGACACATGCGATGAAAGGATTTGAACCGGGCCTGGAATAAAAGCAATAGACGTTTCCAAGGTAGTCAACGGAATGAACCAGGCGAATCTCTCCAATTCCTCGCGCTTTCCATTTGACCGCCAGACGCAAAGCTTCTTCCAGAACGGCTTTCGGGGCTCCATTGTTCCAATAGGTGCGAAGAATCAGTATCACGTTTTCGATCTGGTTCTGATCTATGATGTGATCCAGCTCACGCAGACTCTCTACGGAAGCAGCATCGACCGCGATCGCCAGACCTCTGGATTTTGTTACTTCTTCGTCAAATTGCTCCCGGAATGTTTTCTTTGGCTTTTTTGCGGGCATGGTTGGAGTGTTTGTATATTGCAAAGCCATAGCGATACTCCTTTCTATCGTTCAGTCCGAAATTTCTCTATGCTGCTGGGCAGATGGATTGTGTACGCGAATCGGACTGCTTATATTTTTCTCCAGCTGCTGATCCGTAAGACATATCCGTTACAGGGTTATGCAGCAGAACATATCTTCAGTTTTGGCTGCAATACGAAAAAAATCAACTCCCTCCCTGGATTCCGCGAAAAACAGCTGCATCCAGAGAGACCAAATAAAAAAGCGGAATGAGATCCGCTTTTTGTACGCCAGTAAGGCATTAGAAATTGCTGAGAAGGGAAGCGCGCTTACTGCAGGCCAGCAGCTTCGAGCAGAGCCACATAATCCGGTTCGTTTGCGACTTCGGAGACGTATTCGTCATAGATGATCTTTCCGTTTTCGTCGACTACGAATGCTGCGCGGCAGAGCAGACCGTTCTCTTTCATCTTCGTGCCGGTCTTGGCACTGAAGTCTTCAAGATGGAAGTTCGAGAGCGTTTCGATCCGATCGTTTTCATGATCGCGGTTCCATCTGGCGAGCGCGAAGGGAAGATCCTGAGAGACGGAGATCACGCGGACCTCAGGTTTTCCATTCATGAAGTGAAGGAACTTGCCCAGCTCGAGCGAGCAGACGGGTGTATCGATGGATGGTACCGCAAGCACGATGGTCTTGCCAGACTTGCTCATGGGTTCAACTTCGTTGAAGTCGGCATCGAGCGCTTTGAATGACGGGAAGGTATCGCCGGTTTTGATCGGCGTGCCCTCGAGTGTAACCGGTTTAGAGCCAAAGGTAATCATAGATCCTCCTGTATTTAAAAATATAACTATTATATTTTCCCAGAAAATTGTATGAAAATCAGAAGATTGCCCTAATAAGTTGTGATTTCATAGAATTTTGTGTGGAATACAATCTTTAATGATTTAAATAATAAGCGTAAAATTAAGATTACAGCAAGCTGAATGTATAGTCACACGTATGAAAAGGTAAGCTCTTATTTTTGGGCAAATCATTTCATCTCTGCACTATAGTTCAGTATACTGTGGTTTTTAACGGCTCAGAAGAAGACCCTCCTCGCTCTTCTTGGCAAAAAAAGATAAAGGAATAAGGAAGTAACCGCTATGAACAAGATTCTCTCCAAAAAGGAATTCGAAATTATGATGACCATGTGGCAGCTGGATAAACCAGCTTCGTTCAGCGATATTCTTGAGGCGAACCCGAACCTGAACCGGAATACACTGCTCGCCGCCATCCGGCGTCTGATCAGTGAAGGAATTCTGCGCGTAGATGGTTTTGATTACCACAAGAATTCCCTGACACGCCTCTTCGTCCCCGTAGTATCGATGTACGACTATTTCGCACAGTTCATGAGTCCGACCCAGAAGGAAGGCATGATCGGCTATCTCAAGGAATCGCTCGAACCTGGTCAGGTTTCCGCGAAAGCGCAGAGATAAGGGCAGCCGCGAAATTCGTCCACATAAATTTCGGCCCAACCCCACACACTCAGAACCACGTGAATACACACAAAAACACCGGAACAATCCTGAAGGATCTGGCGCAGGCCAGATTCTAGGAGGGGATGCTCCGGTGTTTCCTTTTTTATACGTTAGTGTTTTTTGTGCCAGGTGATTTTAAGTCTGAGATTTCGCGCAGATCCGAACGATCCTTCGATCAGACATTGATCTCGGCATCGAGCTGTTCGGCTTCCGGATGCTTAGCGAGAATTGGATCGACGACGTTCTTGAAGAACTCTTCGGTCTGTTCCGGCGCACGTCCAACGTAGAGGGAAGGATTCATGCGGGCTTCGAGTTCGTCCATCGTCAGCGGGAAACGATCGTCTGCCGCAATGCGTTCGAGCAGATCGTTTTCACGGCCGAATTCCTTAACCTGACGAGCGGCTTCCATGGAATGAACACGGATAGCTTCGTGCAGTTCCTGACGGTCGCCTCCGGCTTTTACCGCATCCATCATGATGTTCTCGGTCGCCATGAACGGCAGCTCGCGGCGCAAGTCAGCTTCAACGACTTTCGGATAAACGACCAGACCGTCGGTGATGTTCAGGTAGAGGTCGAGAATGCCATCGGTGGCCAGGAACGCTTCGGCTACGGCGATGCGCTTGTTGGCGGAATCGTCGAGCGTACGTTCGAACCACTGTGTAGAAGCAGTAATAGCTGGGTTCATCGTATCCGCAAGAACGTAGTTGGCCAGGGCAGCCATGCGCTCGCTGCGCATCGGGTTGCGTTTGTAGGCCATGGCGGAAGAACCGATCTGACCTTTTTCAAAAGGCTCTTCCATTTCTTTCTTATGCTGGAGAAGACGCAGGTCATTGGAGAACTTGTGCGCGGACTGCGCTACGCCAGAGAGCGCCTGCAGCACGCGGGTATCGTATTTTCTCGGATAGGTTTGACCGCTTACCGCAAACCAGTCATCGTAGCCCATCTTCTTGCAGATCAGCTCATCGATGCGGGCGGCTTTTTTGGAATCGCCGTCAAACAGTTCCAGGAAGGAAGCCTGTGTACCGGTCGTTCCTTTCTGACCGAGCAGTTTCTTATGTTCGAGCAGCCAGGTGATCTCTTCGTAGTCCATGACGAGATCCTGGGCCCATAAGGAAGCGCGCTTGCCGATGGTCGTCGGCTGTGCGGGCTGGAAATGCGTAAAGGCAAGCGCCGGCATGTCCTTGTATTCCAGGGCGAATTTTTTAAGACGGGCAAGAACCGCCGCAATTTTGGCCTGAATGAGTTCGAGGCCTTCATGCATGACGATCAGATCCGTGTTGTCGCCGACGTAGCAGCTGGTAGCGCCCAGGTGAATGATTCCCTTGGCTTCCGGAGCCTGCAGACCGTAGGCGTAGACGTGAGACATGACGTCGTGGCGAACGATTTTCTCACGGGCCTTGGCATCTTCGTAGTTGATGTCCTTAGCGTGTTCTTTAAGCTGAGCGATCTGCTCATCGGTAATATCGAGACCGAGTTCCTGTTCGGCTTCGGCAAGAGCGATCCAGAGCTTTCTCCACGTCTGGAATTTCTTTTCTTCGGAAAAGAGATATTTCATTTCCGGCGATGCGTAGCGCTGGGAAAGCGGGGACTGGTATTCTGTATGGCTGCTCATTCGGCGTCAAACCCCATGCGTTTGAAGACTTCCTGATAAGCGCCTTCCGGATTGCCAAGGTCGCGGCGGAACGTATCCTTATCGAGATGTGCGCCGGTCTTCATATCCCAGTAGCGGCATGTATCCGGAGAGATTTCGTCGGCCAGAACGATCTGTCCGTCTTTTGTTTTACCGAATTCAAGTTTGAAGTCGATGAGTTCGATGCCGATGGAGGCAAAGAATTCTTTCAGCACTTCGTTGACCTGGAATGCGTACTTGGTGATGGTTTCGATTTCTTCCTCTGTTGCAGCTCCGATGGCGCGGGCCATGTAGGAGTTGATCAGCGGATCGCCCAGATCGTCGTCCTTGTAGCTGAATTCAAGGGTGGAACATTTCAGTTCGCTGCCTTCCGGGATGCCCAGACGCTTGGAGAACGAGCCGGCAGCTTTGTTGCGGATAATGACTTCGAGAGGGATGATATCCACTTTCTTTACAACCGTTTTGCGGTCGTCGATTTCTTCGACAAGATGAGTGGGAACGCCTTTGGTTTCCAGAATCTTCATCAGGTAGTTCGTCATGCGGTTGTTGATGGCGCCTTTGCCTTTGATCGTTCCTTTTTTCAGACCGTTGAACGCGGTCGCATCGTCCTTATAGTCGACGATGACCAGATCGGGATCCTCACAGGCATACACTTTTTTTGCTTTGCCCTCATAGAGCATTTCTTTTTCTTCCATAGTTCCTCCTTAACAAACGCCTACATTATAGCCGGCCCCCATCTTCTTTCAACCAAACCCTGTTTGGATTGGCCGGACCGTTTCCATTTTTCATTCATTTCCCATTACCCGCAAAGGAATGAAACGATTTCATGAAAGTTGTATGGAAAAATTTCAGTACGAAATTCAGTACGAAATTCAGTAAAAGACCGATGTGCCTTTCCTCTCTCTGCTATCCGGTTTTGCGCATTTGGAATCTGGCTTTGAAATATTGGTAAAGGAGGGAACAGGCGGCAAAACCGGTAAACCGCATCCATATGTGTTTTATGTCTATTCGATATTCTTTCCAGATTTTCGGATCTTCCCGATCACTTTCTGGATTTTCCCGATCTCTTCTGTGCCTTCTCTATATTCTGAACGGTATTTCTGAGCTGGTCTTTAAAACCTTTTGCAGGATGTCTGGTATACGGCCTGTTCCAGGAATGGCGTACGGCCGATTCAGCCGGTTCACAAAAAAATCGCCCGTCTGGGCCAATGGAAGTGCTGCGGCTTCTGTCGAATCTTTTCTGAGGGTGTCGATAAAGCGGAGGTGTCCGGGAAGAAAACCGGTGTGGAAAGAAAAACGCACGGCTATGAAAATATTTTCATAAAAAACGTAAGCGGTATATTTTTGGATCAAATGTAGGGATTTCAGTTTTTTTGCCCGAATTCTCCCTGTTTTGCCGGCTGGCCCAATCAGATGCCGTTGAAAAGAATTTTCCTTTTGCATACCATAACCTCGCAAGGGGGTCACCCCATGCGGCTTTTGGAGGATTAAGGTTATGGTCATGACTTTAGTGAACAAAAGTAAAAACGAAAACGCTATTTTCAGCATGCCGCTCAAACAAACCCGGCATGCTTTTTCATTGCCCACAGGGGCGGGAGGAAATGTATGAACGATAAAAAAGTCCTGGTTGTCATGGGAAGCCGTTCGGATCTGCCTGTCATGCAGGCGTGTCTGGATCAGCTCAAGGCACTGGAAATCCCGTACGAAGTCCGCGTACTTTCTGCACATCGTACGCCGGATGCGGTTCTCGAGCTGTCGCGCACAGCGGCTGAGAAGGGAATTCAGGTCATTATTGCTGCTGCAGGCGGTGCCGCGCATTTAGCCGGCGTACTCGCCAGCTCGACCATTCTGCCGGTCATCGGCATTCCGATGCAGACTTCGGCATTAGGCGGCATGGACTCGCTGCTGTCCACCGTTCAGATGCCGGCCGGCGTTCCGGTTGCTACGGTTGCCATCGGTAAAGCCGGGGCGAAAAACGCGGCTGTGCTCGCTGGACAGATGCTGGCGCTGGCCGATCCGAAAATGGCCGAAATCATCACCCGCTTCAAGGAAGAGCAGAAAGCCACTGTGCTCGCTGGATCCGTTCTGGAGGAAGAATAAAGAAATGAATACCCGCCGATTTATTCGCAAAAAACCGGCTTTTCAGGTCGAAAGCCGGTCGCTGGAAGAAACGCTGCGCACCGATCTCGGTCTGCGCGACGATTTCCATCTCGATCAGTACGTCATTTACGACATTTTCAATGCCGATGACGACGATCTCGCCCTTCTCGAAGGTCAGGTTATTGCTGAACCGGCAATCGACGAAGTGCTCGATCATGTCGATACCGAAGGCAAGTACACGCTGGCCATGGAATATCTGCCCGGTCAGTATGACCAGCGTGCCGATTCCGCCATGCAGTGTCTGATGCTGCTCAACAGCCGTCAGGATGTACGCATTCACTCCGGAACGCTGCTCGTCATGGAAAACCTCGACGACAAGCAGGCAGAAGAAATTGAAGCCTACATGATCAACCCGGTCGAAGCCCGCAGGAAGAACATGGATGTGCTCGATGACTCCCAGAGCATCGACATTCAGGACGTACCGACCGTTGAAGGCTTTACCAAAATGAGCGAAGAAGAACTCGAGGGTCTGCGCGAATCGCTTGGTCTGGCCATGTCGCTCGAAGATCTCGTTTTCGTTCAGTCCTATTTTAAAGAGGAGGAAAAACGCGATCCGTCCCTGACGGAAATCCGCGTTCTTGATACGTACTGGTCCGATCATTGCCGCCATACGACATTTGAAACCATTCTTCAGTCGGTCGATTTCAAAAACGATACGTTTGGAAAACAGATTGAAGACGCGTGGAACCAGTATCTGGATCTGCGTGCCGAAACCGGACGGGAAGAAAAGCCGATTACGCTGATGGATCTCGCTACCATCGCCGGCCGTACGCTGCGCAAGCGCGGCAAGCTCGACGATCAGGAAGTGAGCGATGAAATCAACGCCTGCTCCATTGAAATCGAAGTCGACGTCAACGGAACGAAACAGCCCTGGCTGCTCATGTTCAAAAACGAAACCCATAACCACCCGACCGAAATCGAACCGTTCGGCGGCGCCAGCACCTGCATCGGCGGCGCGATCCGCGACCCGCTCTCCGGACGCAGCTACGTTTATCAGGCCGTCCGCATTACCGGTGCCGGCGATGTTACCGCACCGCTTGCTGATACGCTCGAACACAAGCTGCCGCAGTCCAAAATTTCCAAAACCGCGGCCAAAGGCTATTCCTCCTACGGAAACCAGATCGGTCTGGCGACCACCTACGTTGAAGAACTGTTTGATCCCGGCTATACCGCCAAGCGCATGGAAGTCGGCGGTGTCATCGGTGCCGCCCCGAAAAATCATGTCAAACGCGAAAAGCCGCAGCCGGGCGATGTGATCATTTACATCGGCGGCGCAACCGGGCGCGACGGCATCGGCGGCGCGACCGGATCTTCCAAAGAACACAATGACCAGTCTCTGGATACATGCTCGTCCGAAGTACAGAAGGGCAACGCGCTTATGGAGCGCAAGCTGCAGCGTCTGTTTTCCAATCCGGATGCGACCCGTCTGATCAAGAAAGCCAATGACTTTGGCGCCGGCGGTGTTTCCGTCGCAGTCGGCGAACTGGCTGACGGCCTCGATATTGATCTCGATGCGGTACCTGTAAAATACGCCGGCCTCGACGGCACAGAACTGGCGATTTCCGAAAGTCAGGAGCGCATGGCCGTCTGCATTGCTGCCGAAGATAAAGAAGCCTTCCTGAAAGAATGCGAAAAGGAAAACCTGAACGCCGTTCAGGTCGCCACCGTAACCGATACAAACCGCCTCGTTATGAAATGGCGAGGCGATACGATCGTCGATCTCGACCGTTCCTTCCTCGATACCAACGGTGTCCGTCAGAAAGTTGATGTCACCATTCTCGAAGGCGAAAGCGAATGCAATCCATTCGTTTCCAGTGAGAAAACGCTTGATGAAGCGCTCGCCGAAGACAATACCGCAAACCAGCGCGGTCTTTCCGAAATGTTCGATGCTTCGATCGGCAAGAGCACCGTGCTCATGCCGTTTGGCGGAAAGACGCAGCACACTCCGGAAATCGGTTCCGTACAGAAACTGCCGGTACGCGGATTTACGACAACGTGCTCAGCGATGACCTACGGTTTTGATCCGAAGCTTTCCCGCTTCTCGCCATGGCTTGGCGCGCAGTACTCCGTTGTCGAAGCCCTCGCCCGTCTGAGCGCGCTCGGCTTTGATCCGCTCACTGCCCGTCTGTCCAATCAGGAATACTTTGAACGTCTCGGTTTCGATCCAGACAAATGGGGCTATCCGCTGCAGGCGCTGCTCGGTCTGGTCAAAGCCGAAATGGAATTTGAAACGCCGGCCATCGGCGGCAAGGACTCGATGAGCGGTACGTTCAACGATATTCACGTTCCGCCCACGCTGATCACATTCGCCACAGCCGTTACCGATACCGATCATGTGATCTCTTCCGCCTTTAAGGAGCCGGGTCATCTGATTTATCTGGTTCGTCATATTCCTGAAAAGGACGGCAGCCCGAACTACGAACAGCTCAAGCACAATTTCGCCTCCATTCAGGAAGAAAACGAAAACGGCCATATCGCTGCAGCCCGCATCGTCAAGGATGGCGGTGTCGGGGCCGCTCTGGCGATCATGGCGTTTGGCAACGAAATCGGCGTCAATGCCAGTGTCGACGATCCGTTTGGATTTGGCATCGGCTCGATTGTTGTCGAAACGACGGAAGACATCGACCGCGACAACTGGATTCTTTTAGGCCATACGACCAAAGCCCAGGACATCACGCTCAATGAAAAAACGGAAAGCCTCGCGCAGGCCTATGCCGCCTGGAGCGAACGCTACGCCCGTCTCTATCCGACTGAAGCGCCCGCCAGAACAGAAAAAGACGCACAGAAAGCCAAAGCCGTTTCAACCTATTCTTCTGAGAAGCGCTATTCCAAAGTGAAATACGATAAACCGCTCGTTGTCATTCCGGTCTTCCCAGGACAGAACTGCGAATTCGATACCGCGGAAAAATTCCGCCGCGCCGGTGCGGAAGTGCAGACGATCGTCTTCAACAACCTGGATGTCGATCACATTAACGAATCGATCGACATGCTGGCCAAAGCCATTGAAAAGGCGCAGATCTTCATGATCGTCGGCGGCTTCTCGCTGGCCGATGAACCGGACGGCTCCGGCAAGTTCATCGTTTCCGTTCTCAAAAACGAAAAAATCAAAAACGCGCTCGATACGATGCGTGCCAGCGAAGGTCTGATTCTCGGCATCTGCAACGGATTCCAGGCGCTCGTCAAATCCGGTCTGCTTCCGTTTGGCGATCTGAACAAAAACGGCGAAGAGCTCGCTACGCTTTTCCGCAACGACATCAACCGCCACGTTTCCCGCGTTGCGCGCACCCGCATCACCTCGAATAATTCTCCGTGGCTGCAGGATTTCGATGCCGGCGACACGTTCTCGATCGTGCTCAGCCATGGCGAAGGCAAATTCATGGCCGACCCTGAACTGCTGCAGGAGATGATCGACAACCACCAGATCGCGACGCAGTACGTTGATGAAAACGGCGAACCGTCCATGAATGTGGAAGACAACCTCAACGGATCAATGCTCGCCATCGAAGGCGTCCTTTCCAAAGACGGCATGATCTTCGGAAAGATGGGCCACAGCGAACGCTACGAACCGGGTCTGTTCCAGAACATTTCCGGAAACCGCGATCAGGACATCTTCGCCAGCGGCGTCCGGTTCTTCACCCATAAGGAAAAAGACTAGCCCTCCGCTGCAAACCTCGCTTGCGATAATCCACATAAAAAATAGAAAGAAAAGCTGCTGTCCTGCAGATTGCAGAATGCGTGCCTGTCCGATTTGAACCCGGATATCCGACATCGCAAACTGCGATCCCTGGCCGGCGGCTGGCCTGCCCTCCTGTCCGGCTGACCAAAGCGATCCATCCGAGCGATCGTCTTCTGGAGGAAATCCCGGACAGAGTAACCAGAAAAATTTCAACAACGAAACATTCCTTCCTCACGGAATAAAGAAAGGAAAATGAAAATGGCTGATCAATATAAAGAAGCCGGCGTCGATCTCGAAGCTGGCTACGACAGTGTCCGCCGCATCAAATCCCATGTTGCCCGCACGAAAGTGCCTGGCGCCATGGATTCCATCGGTGCGTTTGGCGGCATGTTTGACTTAAAGGCAGCCGGGTTCAAGGACCCGGTGCTCGTATCCGGAACCGACGGCGTTGGCACCAAGCTGATGATGGCCTTCGAAATGGATAAGCACGACACCATCGGCATCGATGCGGTTGCGATGTGCGTCAACGACGTACTCGTCCAGCAGGCGTCCCCGCTGTTCTTCCTCGACTACATCGCGGTAGGCAAAAACTATCCGGAAGTCATCGAAAGCATCGTCAAGGGCGTAGCCGACGGCTGTGAGCTTTCCGACTGCGCGCTGATCGGCGGCGAAACCGCCGAAATGCCGGACATGTATGACATTCATCATTACGACATTGCCGGCTTCTGCGTCGGCGCAGCCGATCGTGAAAACCTGCTGACCAATACGAAAGTCAAAGCCGGCGATATCCTGATCGGACTGCCGTCTTCCGGCATTCACTCCAACGGCTTCTCGCTCGTTCGTAAAGTGCTGTTCAAGGACAACCACCTCGATCCGCACGAAAGCTTTGAAGAACTGGGCGGAAGAAAGCTCGGCGACGTACTTCTGGAACCGACCCGCATTTACGTCAAGCCGGTCAAGGCGCTCTTTGGCAAAGCGGATCTGCACGGCATGGCTCACATTACCGGCGGCGGATTCTTTGAAAACATTCCGAGAATGCTTCCCGAAGGCCTTGGCGTTTCCATCGATCTCAATTCGTTTGAACGTCCGGCCATCTTTGACTTCATTGCGAAGCGCTCGACCATTTCCGAGCAGGAACTGTACAACGTCTTCAACATGGGCATCGGCTTTGTGATCGCCGCTCCAGAAGAAGAAAAGGACAAAATTCTTTCCATCCTGGCTGAGCACGATCAGCCGGCGTATGAGATCGGCGAAGTGACGGATTCCGGAAAGGTTGAACTCCACCGATGAACGCCGTCGTGTTCGCTTCCGGATCGGGCACAAACTTTGAAGCCCTGATGGAAGCACAGAAGGACGGCCGCCTCGATGTGAAAATCGACGCGCTGTTTTGCGACAAGCCCGGCGCCTATGCGCTCGAGCGCGCGAAAAACTGGAATCTGCCGTCCAAATGCATCGCCTTAAAGGACTGCGAAAATAAAGCCGACTACGAACGACAGATTTTAGACTGGCTCAAAACGTACAATCCGGATCTGCTCATTTTGTCCGGCTACATGAAAATCGTCTCCGATACGCTGCTAGGCGCATATAAAGGCCGCATCGTCAATCTGCATCCGGCGCTGCTTCCCAGTTTCAAAGGGGCGCACGCCATTCAGGATGCCTATGAAGCCAAAGCGAAAGTGACCGGCGTTACGGTGCACTTCATTGATGAAGGCGTCGATACCGGTCCGGTGATCTTGCAGAAGGAAGTGCCGGTCAATCCAGACTGGTCCTTGGAAGAGCTGGAAACCGCCGTGCACGCTGCGGAATACGAGACGTTTTATAAAGGCATTAACGAGGCCGTAAAGATTCTTTCGGCAAAAGACTGAGTCTTCGAATAGAAATTCACAAAAATTCAGGACAGAAGCGACTGTCCTGAACAGAGATTGATTCGAGAAAAATAAAGGAGAAAAAAATGAAACGAGCACTGATCAGCGTTTCGGACAAAACCGGTCTGACCGATTTTGCCCAGGGATTAAAAGATCTTGGCTACGAGATCATTTCCACCGGTGGAACCCGTCGGACTCTTGAAAATGCGGGCATCGAAACCATTTCGATTTCCGATGTCACCGGCTTTCCGGAAATTATGGACGGCCGTGTTAAAACCCTGCATCCCGCCGTTCACGGCGCCCTGCTTTGCGTACGCGACAATCCGGAACATGTCAAAGCCATCCGCGATCTTGGCATTGAAGACATCGATTTAGTCTGCGTCAATCTGTACCCCTTTAAGGAAACGGTACAGAAAGAAGGCGTAAGCCATGCCGAAATCATCGAAAACATCGACATCGGCGGTCCAAGCATGCTGCGCTCCGCATCCAAGAACTACCGCTTCATTCCGGTTCTCTGCGATCCAGCCGACTACGACAAAGTTCTCAATGAACTGAAGGAAAACGGCGAAACGACGCTCGATACCCGTGAAAAGCTCGCGGCCAAAGTATTCCGTCACACTGCACGCTACGATGCGATGATCGCTGACTACCTGACTTCACGTACCGGTGAAGAATTCCCGGAAAGCATGACGATCACCTTCGATAAAGTGCAGGATCTGCGCTACGGCGAAAACCCGCACCAGAAGGCCGCCTTCTACAAAGGCATGAAGCCGCAGTATTCGCTGGCCAACGCGAAACAGCTGCACGGCAAGGAACTTTCCTACAACAACATCCAGGACGGTAACGCAGCCATCGAAGTTCTCAAGGATTTCGAAGGCCAGAAAGCGGCAGTCGGCCTGAAACATATGAACCCCTGCGGTGTCGGCATCGGCGCCACGATCAACGAAGCGTGGGATAAAGCCTACGATGCGGACCCGGTTTCCATCTTCGGCGGCATTGTCGCGCTCAACGACGTAGTCGATGCGGAACTTGCAGACAAACTGTCCAAAATCTTCCTGGAAATCATCATTGCACCGGGCTTTACGGATGAAGCCATGGAAATTCTGACTCGCAAGAAAAACATCCGTCTGCTTGAACTCGACACCACCCTCGAGCCCAGCAACACCCTCAAGTACACGAACGTCAACGACGGTCTGCTCGTTCAGGAAATGGATACCCATCGCCTGCGCGTTGAAGATCTGACATGCCCGACAACCCGTAAACCGACCGAAGAAGAACTCGAACAGCTCCTCTTTGGCTGGAACATCGTAAAGCACGTGAAATCCAACGCGATCGTTCTCGTCAAGGACAACCAGACGATCGGCGTCGGTGCCGGACAGATGAACCGTGTCGGCGCGGCGAAAATCGCCATCGAACAGGCCGGCGAAAAGGCGAAAGGTTCCGTTATGGCTTCCGATGCCTTCTTCCCGATGCCCGATACCGTGGAAGAAGCGGTAAAAGCCGGCGTGACCGCCATCATTCAGCCGGGCGGATCCATCAAGGATCAGCTGAGCATCGACGAATGCAACCAGCACGGCATCGCGATGGTCTTCACCGGCATCCGTCACTTCAAGCACTAATCTTTACTCAACTTAGGATTCACAAAGACAGACCGGGCCAGACGAGGATTTGATCGCGGCCTGCTGCCTTTACCATTTACACAGGGAACTGAAGCGTTCAGCTCCCTGTGTCTCTCATTCTGGCCGTCTTCCATCGTCTTTCCGGACAAATTTCCAAAGCGAAACCGGGAGAAAACCAGAGGTGAGAAGAGAGTCTCCAGAACAGAGTGTCTGATCTGAATGAAAACCAGACCGTCCCGCGTTCTGGCGGAGCGGTTAAAATGAAAACTTATCTGCAGTTTCTGCAGATCCTGCTAATATGAGGTGATTTTATGAAAGTACTCGTCATTGGAACCGGCGGAAGAGAGCACGCGCTCGCTCTGGCCGCTTCCAAATCGCCGCTTTGCGAAAAACTGTACTGCGCACCGGGCAATCCGGGCATGGGACAGATCGGCGAAAACGTGAACATCAAAGCCGATGACGTAAAAGGACTCGCGGACTTTGCGCAAAATAACGGCATCGATCTGACCATTGTCGGCCCCGAAAATACGCTGGCTGCCGGCCTGGCGGATGAATTCCTCGCCCGCAATCTCAAAGTGTTTGGACCGACCCAGGGCGCAGCCCAGGTGGAATCGTCCAAGGACTTTGCCAAGTCGCTGATGAAAAAATACGATATCCCGACAGCGGCGTACGAAACGTTCCACGATCTTGAATCCGCGAAAGCCTACGTGCTCGAACACGGCGCCCCAATCGTCATTAAGGAAAACGGTCTGAAAGCCGGCAAAGGCGTGACCGTAGCCATGAATATCGAAGATGCGCTTGAAGCGCTGGAGATCGCCTTTGCGATCGAAGACAATGCAGTCGTTATTGAAGACTATCTCGAAGGCTTTGAGTTTTCCCTGATCGCCCTGGTTAACGGCGATCTCGTCGTTCCGCTCGAATGCGCGCAGGACCACAAGCGCGTAGGCGACAACGATACCGGTCCGAACACCGGCGGCATGGGCAGCTATTCTCCGGTCCGCAAAATTACGCCGGAGCTCGTCAACACCACGATGGAAGCGATCATGAAGCCGATGGCCAAAGCGCTGCAGGCCGAAGGCGTTCCGTTTACCGGCTTTCTGTACGGCGGTCTGATGGTTACCGAAGACGGCATCAAGACAATCGAATTCAACGCCCGCTTCGGCGATCCGGAAGCCGAAGTCATTCTCTGCCGCCTGGAAAGCGACTTCCTTCAGGCGATTCTCGATGTTATGGATGGCAGAAAACCGGAACTGAAATGGACCGACAAAACGAGCCATGGTGTCGTTCTGGCCTCCACCGGCTATCCGGCTTCGTCCACCAAAGGCGCCTTGATTGAAGGCCTCGAAGATACCGATTCTCTGATTTACCACATGGGAACGAAAGGAGAAGACGGAAACCTGTACACCAACGGCGGCCGCGTACTCATGCTCGTCAACCTCGCGGATACGCTCGAAGAGGCCATGGAAAAAACGTACGCGGACTTGAAACATGTGAAATCCGATGCGCTGTTCTATCGAAACGATATCGGAAGAAAGGATCTGGACTAATGGCTAAAAGCGATCTGGAAATTGCACAGGAATGCGTCCTGGAACCGATTGATGTCATTGCCGCAAAAGCGGACATCGATCTCGATGCAATTGAACCGTATGGAAAAACGAAAGGAAAAATCGATCTGAATACGCTCGATCTTTCCCAAAATAAAGACGGCAAGCTCATTCTCGTTACCGCCATCAACCCGACGAAAGCCGGCGAAGGCAAATCCACCACGACCGTCGGTCTTGGCGATGCCCTCAATCGTTTAGGCAAGAAAACGATGATCGCCCTGCGCGAACCGTCCTTAGGTCCGGTTTTCGGTCTGAAAGGCGGCGCGGCTGGCGGCGGCTATGCTCAGGTTGTTCCAATGGAAGATCTGAACCTGCACTTTACCGGCGACATGCATGCGATCACGACCGCGAACAACCTGCTTTGCGCGATGATCGACAACCATATGTATCAGGGCAACGAACTCGATCTCGACAAGGATCGCATTACGTTCAAGCGCTGCCTCGACATGAATGACCGCACCCTGCGCGAAATTGAAATCGGCATGGGTTCCAAAGTCAACGGCATCGAACGCAAGGACGGTTTCAACATTACTGTTGCCTCCGAAATCATGGCCGCGCTCTGTCTGGCGGACGATCTGATGGATCTGAAAAAGCGCTTTGGCGACATGCTCATCGGCTTCAACCATTCCGGCGATCCGGTCTATGTCCGTGATCTGAAGTGTGAAGGCGCCATGGCTATGGTCATGAAAGACGCCGTGAAGCCAAACCTCGTACAGACGCTCGAACACAACCCGGTTCTCGTTCATGGCGGCCCGTTCGCGAATATCGCTCACGGATGCAACTCCGTTATCGCAACGAAAACGGCGCTGAAACTGGCTGATTACGTCGTAACCGAAGCCGGATTTGGCGCGGATCTCGGCGCGGAAAAGTTCCTCGATATCAAGTGCCGTCTGGCCGATCTTCATCCAAACGCCGTTGTTCTTGTTGCTACGATCCGTGCTCTTAAGCAGCATGGCGGCGTAGCCTTTGAAGATCTCAAGGAAGAAAACATTCCGGCTATGCTGGAAGGCTGTGCCAACCTGGCTAAGCACATCGACACGATCCATCAGTTTGGACTGCCGTGCATTGTCGCCATCAACCAGTTCGAATCCGATACGCCGGCTGAAATTGCGGCACTCGAAGCATGGTGCAACGAAAACGGTCATCCGCTCTCCCTTTCCCAGGTATGGGCCAAAGGCGGCGAAGGCGCGCTCGATCTGGCCGAAAAGGTAGTGGATCTCTGCGATCAGGAAAACGACTTCCACGTACTTTACGACGAAAAGGATTCGATCGAAAACAAGATCACGACCATCGCACAAAAAGTGTATGGCGCCGATCATGTCGAATTCACCGACGAAGCCAAAGCGCAGATCGAAGAATTCAAGAAATACGGCTGGGACAAGCTGCCCGTCTGCATGGCCAAGACGCAGATGTCTCTGACCGACGATCCTAAACGCATGGGCGCACCGAAAGGCTTTGCTATTACCGTGCGTGAGTTGCGTCCGTCTCTGGGCGCCGGATTTGTGGTTGCTCTGACGGGCAAGGTTCTGACGATGCCGGGTTTGCCGCCGCATCCAAGCGCGCTCGATATGGACATCGACGAAAACGGCAAGATCAAAGGGCTGTTCTAAGCCAAATAATTCTCGCAGCCTAACGAAGATACGAAACTGGATCGAGGAAACCGATCCTCGATGAAATCGATCTTCGAAGGGACCAAGAATTCAAATTCAATACGCAAAAAGAAAATGCAGTTTCGACGGACGCAAAATCCGCGAAACTGCATTTTTTCGTTTGGAAGAAAACCTGCCTCACTCAATCGCCAGCTCGGTTTCGGTCGCTTCGATTTCGTCTTCGAGGGTATCGTTTCCTTCTTCGTACTTACCGTGTTTAAACCAGGGCCCATTGCGGTAAAAGAGCAGGGAAAGAACGGCACCGGCCGACCAGCCAAACGGCCACGCCAGCCAGATGCCGGTTGAACCGAGAGCGGTGGCGGAAAGAATGAGTGCCAGACCGACGCGCAAAATCAGATCCGCAAACGTGGAAATCATGAATTTTCCCATCTGGCCCGCTCCGCGTAAAATGCCGTCGGCGACGAGCTTGGCGGAAACGATGAAGTAGAACGGAGAAAGAATGCGTAAAATTTCGATGCCCGTCTGCATCGCTTCGCCGTTTGGATGCTGGAGAAAGAGCAGAAGCAGCCGGTCGCCGATGAAAAAGTACGCCAGAAAGAGGGGAAGGCAGATGCCCCAGACTAGACGAAGCCCGGCGTTGAAGCCGGCGCGAATGCGATGAAGCTTGTTTGCGCCGATGTTTTGCGCCGTATAGTTGGAAATACCGTTGGCAAGCGTCGTCAGAGAGGTGATGACCAGATTGTTCAGCTTGATCGAAGCGCTGTAGCCGGCCATGACACTGGCGCCAAACCCGTTGATCGCGCCCTGAATCACGATGTTGCCGACCGAAATGAAGCTTTGCTGGAGGATGCTTGGAATGGCGATGACGGAAATCTGCTGAAGAATGCGCCAGGAAAAGAAGGGGGCTTTTCCCGAATGAGGAAGTGTATGAAGCCGCTTGAAGACATATACAATGGCGAGCACGCAGCTGACACCCTGGCAGATCAGCGTCGCCCAGGCCACACCGGCTACGCCCATGTCAAAGGCCGTTACAGACAAAATATCGACGGCGATGTTGCTTAAGGAAGAACCGGCCAGAAAAAGAAACGGCGTTTTGGAATCGCCCAGCGCCGAGAAAATGCCGGTCGCAACATTGTAGTAAAAGACAAAGGGAAGACTCAGGCAGTAAATGTCGAGATACACCATGGAATCGGCCATGACGCTTTGCGGCGTGTTGATCAGCTCGAGCAGAAACTGACAGCCGACAAAACCGATCAGCATGAGTACCGCACAAAGCACGCCGCTGGCGGCAATCGTTGTCGTGACAGCCGTTTTTAAATCCCGGTACTGCTTCGAGCCGAACAGACGGGAGACGACGACCGAGCAGCCGATATTGCATCCGAACGCGAACGCGATGAAAATGAGCGTGATTTCGTAGCTGTTGCCGACTGCGGCCAGCGCGTTTTCGCCAATAAATCGTCCGGCGACAAAACTGTCGGCGATATTGTAAAGCTGCTGAAACAGAATGCTTCCAAACAGGGGAAGACAGAACTGCCAGAGCACTTTCGACGGTTTTCCGACCGTCAGATCCTTGTTCATACGTTTCAATTCCTTTCTTTCCATACCTTTCTTAAAGGATTTTTCAAACCCGTTACTCATTATCCAGAAGAAAAGCCATATGTAAAATATTGTATTGATATTCAAGCCATATCAAATTGATATGGTTTATGAAATAGAAAGCCAGTCGGGAGAAAAAAGCCATGACCAAAAGAAACCCAGACGTTCAGAACCGTCTGAAAAAAGAAAAAAATGCGGTGAATTTTGAGTATTATCGGATTTTTTACTGCGTCGCCAGATATTCCAGTCTGACCAGAGCGGCTGAACATCTTTTCAGCAATCAGCCAAACGTTTCGCGCGTCATAAAATCGCTCGAACAAAGTCTTGGATGCGATCTTTTTATCCGCTTTCATAAAGGCGTAAAACTCACCCCCGAGGGAGAACGGCTGTATGCGCATGTCAGAATTGCGATGGAACACATTCAGGCAGCCCAGAACGAACTGCAGGAAATGAGCGCGCTGCAAGCCGGCGCCGTTTCGATTGCGGCCAGCGAAGTGGCCCTTCGCTGTCTGCTCCTTCCGGTTTTAAATGCCTTTCGCTCGCGCTATCCGCAAATCCAGATTCGAATTTCTAATCATACGACGCCGCAGGCACTGTCCGCCTTAGAAAACGGATTCGCGGATCTGGCGGTCATCACCAGCCCATGCCATCCGGCCAGTCAGATCGAATGGGTCCGTCTGCGCGACTTTCAGGACTGTGCCGTCTGTTCGAAAAAACTGGCCAGATCGATCGAACAGCCGCTTTCTATTTCGGATCTGAGCCAGATGCCTCTCATTGTACTGGGCAGCGAGACGGCTACCCGGCAGTTTTACGAAGAGGTGTTTGCCCAATACGATCTGCATCTGAATCCCGATATTGAAGTGGCGGCAACCGATCAGATTTTGCCGGTGGTGCGCAATCATCTTGGCGTCGGCTTTGTGCCGCAGGAATTTCTTAGCGAAGAGGCACAGACGGGAGATCTCTGTACGCTCTCGCTGGTCGAAACGATTCCGCCGCGCTCCATTTATCTGGCCAGAAACCGGGATGTCCCGATGAGTCGGGCCGCCAGGGCTCTCGAAAAAATGATTCTGGATCTGCGCGAATAAACAAATATTCATGATGTGAAAAATAAAAACGAATGGATGCATTTGAACCTTCCGATTCAGTTTTTGTCTCATTTCATCAGATTTCCCAGGGATTGTGAAAAAGTTGTTCCATTAGTGTTACCATGGCCATAACTTATACCGAATCTATATAAATACACCGACAGACTGAACCAGACGGCTTGCGTTCTTTTTCGATTCGAACGTACGATTTGGATTTGTATTTGTCACAGCTTTGGATTTGGGGAAAGAAGGCAGAAGGGCAATCCTGCCGCCTTTCTGAGAAGCAAAATTATGAACAGGAGAAAAAGAGATGAAACGCAGTAAAACCCTGAGCGCTGTATTGAGCGCATCGCTTTGCGCCCTGCTGCCGGCAGCTCCAATTCTGGCTGCAGAATCCGACGTGGATACGCGTCCGGCAGAAACGGTGAACCAGATTGGCTCCAGCCGCCGTGCCAGAACGAAAAACACCTTCGAGTTTATTCGCCCGAAAACGTTTGAAAAGGAAACCCGCGAGGGCAGTGACATTCTGCTCGAACGGCTCCCGCTTTCCGAACGCAAAAAAGCCAGCTGGATCGATGACCGCACGACAGTCAGCGATACGACACAGTTTCCGTACAATGCCATCTGCAAGCTGTACATGACCTTTGAAAACGCCCATGGCGAAGAAGAATACTTTGTGGGCAGCGGCTACATGGTTTCCCCGACCGAAATGATGACATGCGCCCATTGCCTGTTTGCCCGACCGGAAGAAGGCGGCTATGGTATTGTAACCCGTCTGGTTGTGGAGCCGGCGGTCAATGGAGACTTTTATCCGTTCGCCCGCTACGATTCCGACGAGGAAGTCTCCCGCTATTCGATGCCCGCGCTGTATCAGGATCCGTCCACGAGTGAAGAAGACTCCTTCATTTACGATTTTGCGCTCGTGCAGTTTCCTTCGCCGCTGACCGACGGATCCTTTATCCGTTTGAATTCCCCATCGGGAACAGGTCCCGTTCACGTGTCCGGCTATCCTGCAGAAGTTCGAGGCGTTTCCAATGAGACAAACCAGTATGAAGACTGGGGAACCTATTCGTACATGGACGGCCCGTTCCTGGAACATGACACATCCGCCAGCGGCGGACAGAGCGGTTCGCCAATGCTCAATCGCCGCGATGAAGCCGTAGGCGTATACGGCTACAGCTACGAAGATCGGATCACCGGTGAACAGTCCGGAATCGGCGGCGGTGTGGCGATGACGCTGTCCGTTCTCGATTATGCGGACCATGCTTTAGAAAACGAAGACGGCACGGGGGATAACTTCATTGAAACGCCGGTTTACCGCGTATACAATCCAAACTCCGGCGAACACCTCTATACGAAGAGCGCCAACGAAACCGCGTTCCTTTCCCGCGTCGGCTGGACGTATGAAGGGGTTGCCTGGAGAAATGCGGAAGGCGAAAATCTCACCGAAGTATACCGTCTCTACAACCCGAATGTCGGCGACCATCATTACACGGTCGATCAGAATGAAGCCAGGTTCCTCGTTTCTGTCGGCTGGAGAAACGAAGGCGTAATCTGGAGTGCTCCGCAGGCCAGCGACGCGTTCCAGAACGTATATCGTCTGTATAACCCGAACGCAAGAACCGGCGCACACCATTTCACCACCGATCAGAACGAATACAGCTTCCTTTCCAATAACGGATGGAAAGCTGAAGGCAAAGCGTTCGACGCCAGGTAAGCTTTCCCAGAATTTCCGTTCTTTTCGGAAGATTCCTGCTTTCCACCCGAAAAACAGCGAGCTCAGACCCAGTCGGTCCGGGCTCGTTTTTCATTCTGGAAAGAACAGCCAGTCCGACTCGTGTACGGTACCTGAGCCGCGTTTTGAAAACCTTCCGGAATTCGGATTTCTGAGTGTTGAAAACGAGTATACGAATTCCTCTCGCTAAGATAAAAGAACAGAGCGTAATCATTTGCAGGTTCGTACTGCGGCTTTGTATAGGGGATAAGAAAGAAGCGAGATGAGAAAATGATTCAGTATTTTAAAACGTCAGGATCCGGAACGCTGGAAGAAATCGATCAGCCGGTTCGCGGATGCTGGATCAGCGTAGTGAGCCCGACTCAAGTAGAAAAACAGCGCCTTCTGGATGAGTTCCTTATTCTTCCGGAGTTTTTGCGCGCGGCTTTAGATGAAGAAGAATCGTCCTATATCGACCGTTCTGAAGACGACAATCAGACGCTGGTCATTATTGACTATCCCGAAAAGGATCAGACGACACGCAAAAGCATTGAAACGTATATCACGCTGCCGATGGGCGTCGTCCTGCTCGACAAAATGATCATGACGATTTCGACGCGGGAAAACTCGACGATTGAATCCCTGATTCAGGGAAAGGTGAAAGATCTCGATACCCGTTATAAAACGCGGTTTCTTCTGCAGCTCATCCTTCTGATTTCACAGGAGTATTTAAGCGCGCTGCGTCTGATCGACCGCTTCAGCAACCAGACGGAACAGAAGCTGTATAAGCACATGAGTAATTCGAATCTGATCGACATGCTCGTTCTTGAAAAGAGTCTGATCTATTTTTCGACATCCTTAAAAGCGCTCGAGCAGACGCTGCGGCGCATTCTTCGATCGCGACAGATTCCGATGTATGAATCCGATCGCGGCCTTCTCGATGATGTTCTGATCGAGGTTAAGCAGGGCATTGAAATGTGCGAGATTTACTCGGATGTCATGGATCGCAGCGCGGACGGCTTTACCAACGTCATCAACAACAACATGAACATCATCATGAAGCGGCTGACCGTGATCACGCTCGTCCTGTCCATCCCGAATATGGTCTACGGCTTTTACGGCATGAATGTTACAGGCCTGCCCTGGCCGATGGCCTGGGTACCGCTGCTCATTTCGATTCTTCTCTGCCTGTTTGCGTGGCTCTATTTCCGTCACAATTCCAGCTATAAATGAGTCCGGCATTTTCATGAATTTATGCCGTTAAAAAAGGGAAGTCCTTCTGGGCTTCCCTTCGTGCGTTTATCGTCTTTTTCGTGGTGTGAAATCGTTCGATCCAAAGTTTCAGAGAGGGCGATTTCTGTATCGCAACCGGACGGCTTTTTTACTGTGCAGCCTTTTCCATGTCCAGTTTCTGATCCTGATAGAGAGAATTCGAAAGAATTTCCGTTTTTTCCCCGGCAAACGCCTTTGCGGCGTCCAGATCGTCCTGCAGCTGCGCCATCAGCCAGGCGGTGACGTATCCGTCCGCTTTATACAGGATGTCCCCGTGCGGCGTATCGACACGGCGCATCATGACTTTCTGTCCGGGAAGTTTTGCATAAATTTCTTCAAGCTGCTCCTTGTTTACGACAGGATCATCGCCTCCGCCTGCACCGCTGATGAGCAGAGTCGGAATAGGAACCAGAGATGGATCGTACGCCCATTCGAGATTTTCCGCCAGTTCCAGATTGGTCGGCGAAAGCGCGACGATCGTTTTGAAAACGTCATGATGAGGCTGAACGCTCGCCGCATTCATGGCGCCGACACCGCCCTGGGAATGACCGACCGCGCCGATCCGGTCGAAATCGACTTTGTGATAAAAGACGCTGTTCTGATCGCCGATCTTTTCGTTTTCGTCCAGCCGCTCCAGATGACGCAGGGCCATTTCAGCGCTACATCCATTCCACGAATACGCTTCTTCGCTGCCGATGACGATAAATCCCCAGGAGGCGTAATGTTGCGCGATCGCCGCATAACGGGAAAGCGGTACGCCCGTCCCGTTACAAAGAACGACAACCGGCCAGGTACGATCGCTCGTTTCCAGTTCTGCGGGATAGAAAATTTCGTATTTTGAAAAGTTCTGCAGGGCGTGATCTTCCTGCTTTTTCACCGCATACGGGCCATTTTTCATGTATTTGGATTCAATGACGCCTTCGACCTGTGCTTGAATAGTCTGCAGGAACGGCACGGCGCGTCTGCAGCCATTTAAAGCTCATCGCAAGCACAAGGCCAAGGACGATCAGCACGATCAGGACAATCGAAAGAATTTTCCAGTAATTTCTCATAGCTTCTCCACAATATTTTTTCCTATCCTATCACTATCCAAAAGAGAGTCTTCTTCCATAACGAAAGAGAAAGATAAGCGGGTTTGAATGTCAATTCGTCTTTCCTCTGGCGGGAAAATATCGCCATCCTCATGATGTGTTTTTTCAGCTGTAAAGAAACGATCGCATAAGAAAAGCAGAGTCCGCCTTGGATAATTCCAAGAGGCATGGACTCTGCTTCATTTTTTTGTTCCGAATGGAGACTTTACTTCGCCATCAGAAAAAGACAGGTCTGGGACGCAGGGATCTGCGATCCAGTCATCAGCTTTATCTGGTTTCAATCGGCTTACTTCAGGCCGTCCAGCTTTTTGGAGTCGGGTGTAAAGCGAAGGGCAAGCAGGGACGCATGAAGGGCTTTGGCCTGCGCGTTGATGTGCGCCTGATCGAGCGCCTTGTTGACAAGGGCTTTAGCACTGGCAAGATCCTGCGCGAACGTGCCTTTGGATGCATCCGTTACTTCATTCAGATCAATCGTTTCAGCCGTTTTGATCAGCAGATTGAGCTGAGTGTAGTCCAGGACAGCCGGCGTTTCGCCGAGCATGGCCAGACGCGCATTGCGGATGGCTGCGGCCGCATTGTCGATCTGCAGCTGGGTTACGGTGTTCTGGGCATTGCTCAGTACATCTTTTTTCAGCGCGGATCCGGTTTCAATTGCGGTGATCCAGGCGGCTTTCTTCGCCGCGTCGACCGAATCGAGGCGAACGTTTGGAAAGGTTTCGATTTCTGCGGTGAGCATAGTGAGATCGAGGTTCGTTGCCTGCATCTGCGGCATGGTCATTTCGAGCTTGCAGTCCGCAAAGTCCGCGTGACCGTCCCAGTTGTTGGACGGCTGCGTGGCATTGAGTGTGATCTGGGTAACGCCATCGAGCGGTACGCTGAATTCTTTAAGCGGTGTGGTACCGGTCATGGAACCCGAATTGAAGGCTTCCTTCGAGCCGGTAAGAATCTTAAAGGTGATATTGGCGTAAATCGAATTGTGCTTCGTGTAGTCGACGCCGACGGCTCCCCTGAGTGCGGAATACGTATTGGCCGGGATACTGAAGATGATGTTTGTGTTGACGTGCGATCCGATGCCTTTTTCGTATTTTCTGCCGTTCTGCTCTTCATCGCAAAGGGTAATGGCAGCTCCGCTTGAAGCCTTGTCCTTTTGAATCGTGTCGTAGCCGACGGTCGAATTTTCGGACCAGGTCAGATCGGACAGATAGGCGGCCATTTCAAAGTCCATCGTTGAAGAATGACTTTCGGTTCCGTCTTTGGAAAGCACGAACACTTTGACCTGATGGCTGTTTTCAAAGAGAGAAACGTTCAGACTTGCTGATCCGGTACCGATTATACGGCTTACTCCGTCATCGAGAATGACGGTCGCATCGGGATCCATCGCCTGCGCACGGACTTCAAAGTTCGATTTGGAAATCGTCTGGGCATACGTTTCGGCCATTGGATCAGAGACGGTTTTGCCGTCCACGCTCAGCGCGTACAGATCGGCGTTAGCGGGATCGGCGGCGTACAGTGTATACCTTTCCACGGCTCTGGAAATGCCGTCAGCGGCAAGCACTTTGACGATCAGCTCATTGACGCCCGGCTTGATCTCGCCAAGCAGCGAATGACCCTGCGCATCGAAGGCGAGTTCTTTTCCGTTGAGATACGCCTGACGGCCTGCGCCCATATACGCGGCGCTCAGTACCGCTGTGCTTTCATCGGAAACGACATTCGGTTCTTCTTTGGAAAGAACGGCATCGCCCAGTTTCACGGACGTTACCTGTGCAGTCGTATCGGGTGCGTAAAGAATATGAACAAGTTTCTTGTCCAGGTTGATGCCGTCTTCGGCATGGCTGGCCACGATAAAGGAGTTCATGCCGGTTTTGAGCGTAACGCTGGCCGAGAGAGTTTGGCCCGCTTGTGCCGTTGCGAGCGCAGCCGGATTGAGGGCGCTGTACAGCGAAAGGGAAGCTGTATCGTCGCTTGCAGCCGAGATCGTCATCGTATTGGACCCTGTCCAGGTCATGACGCTGTTGGCGCTGAAGGCTTCATCATTGACCTTCAGATCCTTAATGGCACAGCGGCTGTCTTTGGCCTGTTCAATGTTCAGCGTTACCGGCGTAGAACCATCCGCATTGGCAATTGTCCACTCGGTTTTGCCGGAGAGACTGAGAACGGCCGAAGCGGTCGTCTGTGCTGTACCATCCAGTTTCCATCCGGAAGCGGCGCCTTCGACGCGGATTTCGGCTTTTTCGCCGATGGCCGGAAGCGCAATCGATGCCGAATCCGGAGCAGTGCCCGAAGCGGTCCAGACGGTTTGACCATTGACCTGAATGGAGCGGATGGAAGAGGAAGCCGGCGTCGTAACGGAACATTCGGCTGTCGCTTTCGGCTCTGCGGGAATGCCCCAGGCCGACGTCAGGTAAACGGTCGCAGTAAGTTTGCCAGGCTGTGCAGGCGTATACGTCGTACTGTCGCAGAGCGTTTGCGAGAGAATCTTGCCTTCGTCGTTTTTGAGCGTCCAGAGAACCTGCGCGCTGCTCTGTCCGCCATCCGGATTGGTCGCGTCATAGCTTACGCTTACTGGACTGCCGGCTTCTGCAGTTTCTGCCGAAAGCTGTACGTTAGAAAGAACAGGTGTCGCGGCATTTCCATGTTCAAAGGAAACGGAGGTCTCCTCATTCAGATCGCTGAGAGTTGTTGTATTGGCTTTGAAGCGGAAGTCCTTGAAAGTAACAGTTTTGCCGCGGGGATTTGTATGCCAGCCCGCAAAGCCGATGCGTACGCTTTTGCCCGTTAACATCGTAGCGGAAAGATCGCGAACGGAAGTGTACGTCTTGCCGTCTGCGCTCCAGTACGTGTGTACAGTGTTTCCTTCCTTGACAAAAGCCAGCCAGGCATCGGAAAGGGCGTTCTGTGCGGCATTGTCTCCAAGCTCGGTTGCGCTGCCGCCGGTTTCCGAGACGGTCGCAATGCCGTCGTAATGGGACTTCTTGCCAAGCGAGAGGTAGTTGTCCGCGTCACCAAAGACGAGGAAGCTTGCGGTATCCCACTGTCCGCTTTCCCGAATCGGAAGACCGGTGACATGAACGGAAGTTGCAAAATTTTCCGTGTCTGCGGGGATATCGTAAAGAATCAGGTTTTTAACCGAGTTGTTTTCCTCATACAAGTCGCCCTTTTCGAGTGCGATCGTCGCTTCGGTTTCGTTCAAAGTGAGATTCGTATTCGAATTCGTTACGGAGATGCCCGGAGTAAGGGAGGCGGATTTTCCGGTGTTTACCAGAACGATGCGCGAATCCGAACCGGAAGCGCTGGAGGCGATGACTTTGTAAATGCCGCTCTGGGCGTTAAGCTCGCCTGCGCTTGTGATCGAGGCCTGATCCGTGGCAGTTCCATCGAGTGCCGTAACCGACCAGGTGACGGTTTCGCCTTCCGGTGTCTTAGCCGTAAAGTTCGATGCAGCGCCGACTACGGTGTTGTCCTTCTGATCGATCGTGACGGCAGAACCGGTCGTGCTTTCCGAAATTGTCACTTCGATCGGATCGGAATAGAGCAGCGAATGATCCCATTTTGTCCAGGCGTATACCTGAGTCGTACCAGCGGATACGCCGGTGATGTTTCCAGAATCATCCACGGAAGCGATCGCGGGATCGGCGGACAGATAATGAATGGCGCCTGCAGAAGCTGAAGCTGCTCCGGGTTTGGACGTCGTCAGCGTAACCGCATCGTTGGTAATGTGAATCTGATCTTCCGGGGTGTTGTCGCGATAGGCGTACAGTTTCTGGCCGTTGTCGTACGTATTCGAGTCGATGACTACGTTTTTCGACTTGGCGAACTCGTACATGTTTTCCGTATTGCCCGTGCGGGAAGATCCGCTAAGCGTGACGGATGACTGCGTGCTGGCTCCGGCAGCAAGACGGATGTGCTTGCTGAGGTCGCCGATTGTGAAGGCAAGATCCGGGTTGGTTCGCAAAATCGTGTTGTTTCGAATCGTCAGATTTTCAACGCTTTCGGCTTTCACGACGGTATCGGAATCCATGTGGAACGTATTGCCTTCGATCGTGATGTTTTTATGAATTGGATTTTCATAGCCCGGCAGTCCGCCGTTTTTGGTTACCGGATGAATATAGATTGCGGAACGGTATTCCCAGCCGCGTTCGCCGGAATCCTTAATGTAGAACGTGTTGTTTCGAATGGTCATGTCGCGGATCGGACCGGATTCATACCACTGATCGGAGTCGTTGGACAGGAAGATCGTAGCCATCGACGTGTTGTAGAACGTGTTGTTTTCGATCAGCGTTTTCTTGCGCGTCGTGCACAAAATGGCACGGGCTGCCAGGTCGCGGAACGTATTGTTTCGGATCGTGACTTCCGGGGTGTACGTAATGTTTTCCGCAACGTATTTCGGTTCGGATCCGATCTTATCGGTCAGATAGGAAGGCAGTTCTTCATCAAATTCAATGACCATCGTCTTGAGATCGTTGCCGTCTTCGCCTGGATTGGAGATGACGTTTTTAACGGTATAGACCGTTTCGTTATCCGCCGACTGAAGCAGGTCGCGAGAGAAGAATTGAACCTGGTCGCCGACATGAAACTGCGGAAAGCCGCCCTGCTGGGCATGAATGTACTTGAGCTGGAGCCTGTGGTCGTCCAGTTTCTGCTCAACGCGGGTGAAGGTTCCGTGAATGTTGATCGGATCATCGTGCAAAGCCGCAAACCGGCAGTTTTCAATGACGAGCTTGCCGGCGGCACCGGAAGCGTGAATGCCGTCCGCGTAGCTCGCGACGATATGACCGGAATTGGCTCTGGGTTCCATGGAACATTCATAGAAATAGACGTCTTTGGCCATCTGGAGCAGCCAGCCAAACCCGTGCATGTAATGGACATGCACTTTGCGCGCGGTAACGTTTTCGGATTCCCAGATCAGGGCACCGGCGGTTTCACGAACCGCAGCGGAGTTGAACTGCAGGGTCATGCCGACTTTCTGCATGGACGGACGGGAAGAGTTATAGACGAATTTCAGAATGGTTCCGTCGGTTCCTTCCACCGGCGTAATCGAGGTTACGTTATTGAACGGGTTTTCGGCATTCGTGCCAAAGCGGCGGGTAAATTCGCCAGTCGCGTCGGTCGCGGAAATCGCGTACGTATTTTCGTGAATGCCGGTTTTCGTCCAGTACGTCTTTCCGGTATAGGGAGAGGGTTCGCTCGTCCAGCGGAACGTGGTTCCGTCGATCTGATACGGGAAGCACTTGGGAACGTAAAATTCCGTGACATCCTTGCCGTTTTCGCTGTACATGCGCGAAACGGTCATTTCGGATGTGGTTGGTACCGCAAAATCCCAGGAGAAGTCATGCAGGGTAATGTTTTTGGAATGAGTGACCGCAAGAGCCATCATGTTGCCGTGCATCATGAAAAGCGATCCGTTGCCCTCGAGAGTCAGATCCTGCTGATCTTCAATGAGAATGCCGATTGTCTTGGTCGGATAGTCGGTGGAACTCGTATTGGACGTGTGAATTTCACGTGTCGCCGCAAAGTCCCTGTAAATCTGGTATTCGCCCTTTTCAAAGGAAACCGTAACCGGCTTTCCGGACGTTTCCCGCAGTTCTTTTGCGGCGGCAAGTGCTTTTTGAATCGCCTGCGTCGAGTCTTTCGTACCGGTTGGATCCGCACCAAAATCGGAAGCGTGAATGACCTGCGCTTCATCGCTGTCGTTGGCGTAAAGCGGGAGGATCAGGCTTTCACTTAACGGCAGCACCGTACTGGCGGCTACAGAGCTCAATAACCCGAGCGAAAGCATCAGGCGTCCTGGTCGTTTCATAAGTTTTTCCTTTCTTTTCTTTGCAGGCAAAAAAACAGCCTGCTTTTTTCATTTTTTTCTCTTTTTTGCCGGCTGGATACAGCCGACGATCGTTTACGCTGATTTGCGCAGCGTCTGTATTTTGGCAGGCTAGACTGACTCTTGAAAAAGCAGAAAAGCCAGTGCAGCATCTGAATGTTCATTGAGCGTGAACGGTTTTTCCTTGAAACTATGGATATGTAGGCCCGAATGTGAACCGTGTCAAGCTGGGGAGAAGAGACTTTCTTTTTTGCCCGAAAAGAAGCCGCTTGTGCGGGGAAACAAACTGTATTTTCATACAAACGCTTACATTTCCTATTCATCTTCTATGGTTTTTGGCGGTTCGTCAAACCAATTTTTAAGACGAATGCTTAAAAAAGGCGAGTGCCGCTGATGCCCAAAAGAGAGCAGGAAAGAAAGAAAAGCGCCCGGAATTGGACGCTTTTCCAAGAGTTCAAAGGGGGATTTGTATCTCTGGATTTCCTGCAGGGCAGATCGGAAAGGCGATCGCCTGGAAATCAGTGCAGAGAGGCAAGAAGCGTTTCGTCGGGAAGCAGACGAACTTCAAGCCATGCCTGGTTGAGTGCTTTGGCGGCCTGATTAATTTCTTCCTGACTGTTCGGATTATCAAATACGGCTTCAGCGCTGGTCAGCTGGGCATTCAGTGCCTGCACGGCTTCGCCTTCGCCAAACGCGGATGTATCTTCCGGGATCGCGTCGATTGTGGTTTTCAGAACGGTTTTGTCGAGGAGGATCTCTGGCGCTGTGATATCGAATTTATCCATCTGCGGAGCCTTGTTTGGCCCAGCTGCAATTTTCAGAACGCCGGCGCCTGGTTTGAGGACGGTCAGCGTAAAAGTTTTCGTATGGGTCGCGCTTGGGCTATCCGCACCGGCCGTAACGGAACCGGATGCGATTTTTCCACTAGCTTCCGACCAGGCGATTGCGTTGGCGTTCGCGCCGGAACGATAGGAAAGCGTAAAGGTGTAGTCGCCCGTCTGCTCGGCCACGTACGGAATTTCGATGTAGTCGTTTTCGTTGCAGGAGTCGACGTATTTTCCGTTGCTTGCCCAGTCGGCCTGCGCAACGTTCAGCTTCCACTGCTCATCCGCTGCGCCGGTGTTGGTAAGAATGGCGTGTTCGGCTTCGAGCGTGGCCTGCTTGCCGTTGGTCGGGAAGACGAACGGATTGGCTTCGGTATAGTTTTCAAAGTTCGATTCGGTATCGAGAATGGTAATCGCGGCTTTGGAGTTGAAGCCGAGAATCATGTCGGGATCGGCACTCGTCAGTTCAACGCTGAACTGCAGGTTTCCGGTCTTATTCGTGTTGCGGCGGGTAACCACGGTAACGTTCTTTTCCATTTCATCCTGCGCAAAGTGCACCTGATGAATCAGTTCGGTGTTGAAGTCATCCTGGATGGCGGTACCCGGGTTTGGCGAGAAGGTCACATCGACTGGAGCCGTTCCGCCTGTGCGGACGAGCTTAACCTGAAGCGTTTCGTTTTCGCCCATCGTATAGGCAGCCTGTTCGATGCCGACCATGCCCTTGTTTTCGTTGTTGATCGAATAGAAGGCTTCGATGCCAGTCGCGCTCGTTTTCGGCGTGATTTTTACGGTGTGCGTGCCGGGTTCTAACGTATCGGTTTCAAAAAGAATCTGGCCGACTTTACGCGGAGACTTGGACATGTTGATCGTAACGGCGGGCTTTCCGTCTACTTCGACATCGGCGGTTCCATGTCCGGGATCGAGGGTGCCGACGATGCAGCCTTTGGTTCCGGTGAACGTCCAGGTCATTGTGGCGCCGCTGCCGGCGTTGACCCATTTGTTCGTGTTGTTCGTATACTGCATGCCGGTTTCGGCGTTCCAGCTGCCAGTAGTCGTTACGCTTGGGCTGGTGACATCCGTCACGATCATGCCGGTCGGAGCGCCTCCGTTTTTTTCCATGTCTTCGTTGAGCTTATAGGCACCGATTTCACTGAGAACCGGAGTTTTTCCATCGGGCGTCGAAACGGTGATTTTCAGTTTCTGCGTACGAAAGGGCGTGGAGCGGATCAGGCGTTTTGGACCGACGGTTACGCCGGATTCGAGCGTGTTCCAGTCACCGCTGGCGTTCTGGTATTCCACCTCATAGTGATTGATGCGCTGGCCGTACTGAATGGCTTCTTCCAGGCTGACGCAGTCCATCTCGCGGGTTTCGCCAAAATCGATCAGCAAGGTACCCGATGATGTACCGTCACAGGTCGACCAGACACTCTGATCGTCTTCATCGACAAGCAGATCCGGAGAATAGCTGGTCGAATTGCCGCGGACATTGTCGGCTTTTAACGTTACGCCCTCGGCCTGCATCAGGTTGTTGTCGAAGGAATCGCGGATCATCTGGCCAAATTCCAGCGTGCGCGTGTTAATGGCTTCATCGAGCGCGCCCTTGTCGTTCAACGGAATGTTCAGCAGCAGGGTAGCGCCATGACCGACGGAGCCGAAATACATATTGGAAAGATCGGCAAGGCTCTTTGGCGTTTTCTTGGAGTTGCCCCAGAACCAGCCGGAGGTAATGCGCGCGTCGGCTTCCGGAACGGCCCACTGGTTGCCGTTTTCAAAACCGAGAGAATAGCCGCCGCTCTTGTTGTCGCTCATCGTGTTGTGCTCGCGGTCGACATTGACTTTGGACCAGGTATCCTGGCCGGCGTAGCCGTTTTCGTTGCCGATCCAGCGTACGGTCGTATAGGATTCCGCCCCAAAGAGCATACAGTCGGCGTCAAAGCCGGCTTCCACGCCTTCGTTTTTCTGGATGGTCGCAAACCAGCGCTGAAAATCGTATTCCTGCGCGTTGGCGCCAGATCCTTTGGCGCCGTCCATCCACACTTCGACGAAGTGGCCGTTGTTTCCATATTTATCGCTGCCCAGAATTTCTTCGAGCTGATTGTTGTAGTAGTCGTTGTAGTCGAGGACGTCGTTTTCTTCCGTGGTCGGATTGCCGTTGGCGTCCTTATAGCCGTAGCTGGGATCGTGAATGTCCCATGGCGAGAGGTACAGACCCATATCGAGGTCGTATTTCGTGCAGGCAGCCGACAGGTCGGCGAGCACATCGCCCTGTCCGTTTTTGTAGCCGGCTGTCGCGCAGTTATAGGTTGAATAGGCGGTGTTCCAGATGCAGAAGCCGTCATGGTGCTTCGCGGTGACGATCAGCTTTTTAAAGCCGGCGTCCTTGAGCGTTTTTACAAAGTTATCCGCATCGACATCACGGTCCAGGCGGAAAATATCCGACGGCGCGCGATTGCCGTAGCTTTCGCCCCATTCAATTTCATTGAACGTATTGGGTCCAAAGTGGCAGAAGGCAGCCAGTTCATCTTTCTGATAGCGGAACTGGTTGGCGTTGGGAAGTACATCGTCTTTAGCGGGTGCAGCCGTTTCGGTATCGCTCAGATTTGCGGATCCGATCCAGGTTTCTTCATCGCCCGCAGCCAGCAGCTGGAAAGGGGAGCAGAGCAGACTGGCCGAGGAAGCCGCCGCAAGCATCCAGGCGGTACAGCGTTTCGAAAATTTCATAAGCATCATTCCTTTTTTCTCAGTCAGAGGGGAGTGTGCTTTCTCATTTGCCCGAAGGAAGAAGACCCGGCAAATGCGTGCCCGGCAGACCAAATGCTTCTTCGTGGAGAAAGCGCTTTCCAGTTTAAGCTTACCATGAAGTGTACCCCATGTCAAGGACACGATAATTAGAGAGAACCCTTTGTTCGGACACGTTATCCCTATTATCTGTTTGTCTGTTGTTTGAGCAGGATTTGTGAACAAATCCGATGAAGCGATGCGCTCAGAGTTTTTCTGAAGCGCTCCTTTACAGAGGGTTGCCCCCTGGTACACTGCTGAGCCTTCAGCTGA
>NZ_JAHDSX010000027.1:0-33398 GCF_020969955.1 Allobaculum fili
CTGAAAGTGATCAGCGAAAGAACGTCGATTAGAAAGTGTCCGCAATTAGGGAACAGATCAAAACGATCGTCCAGTAGTTGGGGTCGCTGCTAATCGGGTGTCCTTGGAATAGGTTGACTCTAAAAAAATTGTCCACTTTCTGGGGTACAGTTTACCATCTGCCAGGAGCACGGTCTTTGTGAAAATATATCTTCTCTTTGTGATTTTAAGTCCTTTATAAAGCAATAAAACATGCGGAAATGATAATAAAAACAATGTACAAATTATTTTTCAGAAAACTCTTACATTTTTAAAAACTGTTTTCGAAAAACCGATTCTGAAATAATGAAGGAAAGAGATTTTATGCAACAGCCGCTCCCGCCCGGGCATCCAACCGAGGGAGACACGTCGTGACAGTATATATATGGATGAGAACTTCAAACTATGGATGAGAACTTCAAACGAAAAAGTGATTTTTAAAGAAAACGCCCAGATCTGGCTTTCGATGTCCAAGCCCGCCAGAAGGTATGTCTTACGGCAGGAGCAAGCACAGTTTCTGCGGCGAGTAATCCATACGACTGTATGCAGGCAAGGAGGAAGGGTATGAATTTTGCAGACTGGATTGTAATTCTGATTCTGGTCATTCTGGCGATTGCCGGATTCAGGAATGCAAAAAAAAGACCGGACTGTACTGGCGACTGCATGAACTGCAAATCGTCCTGCTCGCCGCACGACGAAAAAACGCCGGCTTTTGTGGACCGCTACTACAGGCGGCAGGCCGCAAAAGGAAAGAAAGCGGGACGATCGGATTCATATACAGATGCCCGGCTTTCAAATAAGCGGACTGTTTCCAGAGCGCAGGCTATGCAGGCGCTGGCCAAAGATTCCACCGAGAGCGAGAGCGCGCCTGAGGGCGCATCGAAGCCGGCAGGCGATTTGGACAGAAATCTGCAGTAAGTCAGTATCTGTCCGCATACGCCTCAAACCGAAAAGTTTCGAGACGACCCGGTTTCGGGTTCGAAGCCGGATCGGTAACGATGAGAAATAGAAATACGATACATATAGAAAATATGAAAGAAAAACACGGAAAAGGAGCAGGGGATATGAGTGATCCAAAAACGAAAACCAATCCAGGCAAACGGGAAGAGCAGCTGAACCGTCTGGCTAATGCCGCTGTGCATGCGGGCGTGAAAGTTCAGCCGGGACAGCTGGTCATCATCCGCGCGGAAACGGAAATGCGCGATCTGGTCCATGCCATCTCCCGAAAAGCCTGGAACGCCGGTGCCGGCGATGTGCAGGTGTTCTGGAGCGATGAAGAATTAAGCCGTCAGTTTTACACGCACGCCAAAGACGATGTTCTGGAAACCATTCCGGAATGGATGAGCGTTCGCTACGAAGAAGCGGCGCGAAAAGGTGCGTGCTTCATTGCGCTCGACGGCGATGATCCGGACGGATTCAAGGATGTAGATCCGCGCAAAATGACCCGCCGTTCGCTGGCGATGCGAAAGAAAACGCAGCTCTATCGTTCCGGCATTGACGAAGGAAAAATCGCCTGGACTGTTATTCCCTGCGCGACGAAAGCCTGGGCGAAAAAAGTCTATCCCGAATGCGACGAAGAAGAAGCGGTGAATCGTCTGTGGGACGATCTGATGTCCATTTGCCGGATTGAAGACGACGGACGCGAAGCGTGGGAAACCCATACAGCCAGTCTCGAGAGAAAAGCTGCGCGCCTTAACGAAAGAGGCTATAAAAAATTTCACTACACCTCTTCGAACGGGACCGATCTCTGGGTCGATCTGGTCGATGGCTCGATTTTTGTCGGCGGGGATACGAAACTCGCCAGCGGGCTGTCCATCAGCTGCAACATTCCGACTGAAGAAATCTTTTCGACCCCGCTGAAAACCGGCGTCAACGGTACGCTGGAAGCCGTGATGCCGCTCAACTGGAACGGCATGCGCATCGACGGTTTCGGCTTTACGTTTCAGGACGGCAAAGTTATCGATTTCCATGCCAGAGAAGGATACGAGAGTCTGAAAGCCCTGCTGGAAAGCGACCCGAACGGCAAATACTTAGGCGAAATCGCGATTGTCGATAAAACTTCGCCGATCCGTCAGAAAAACCGGATTTACTACAATACACTGCTCGATGAAAATGCCGCCTGCCATTTTGCCTTTGGTCAGTCGTACATGGAAACATTGCCCGCACTCGAGGGTGCATCTTGTGAAGAACTGGAAGCGCACGGCATGAATCAGTCGGATATTCACGTTGATTTCATGGTCGGAGCCGAAGATCTGCACATTACCGGGGTACGCGCGGATGGAACAGAAGAGGATGTGTTTGTCAACGGCCGCTTTTCGCCGTCGTTTGACCGTATTGCTTAATTATGGTTAGAATGGAACGAAAGGCTCAGGGTTCATCCTGAGAACAAGGTGATGAGCATGTCCGAAGAACAGAACAAAATCGAAGAAACCGTTTCTGAATCCGCAGCTGCAGAAAACGCAGAACCCTCCACTTTGCAGGATGAAAACACGACGGCTTCCTCGAATACGGCATCACAGCCGGAAGAATTTGTCATTCATTCCACAATCGTAAAAGAAACCGCTATGGAAGAAGAGCCGGCCGAATCCGCCAAAGAAACGGAAAAGAACGCGGCGCCGGAAGACGATGGGATTTTTTCCGATCTGCTTCGCGATGCCCCGATTTCTTCTTTGAATATTGAAGAACCTGAATTTGGAACGTTCGATGTCAACGCGGCTTTAGAAGAAGCGCGTACGATTACGAAAAAGCCAAAGAAAAAAGGCAGCCGCTTAGGCAAGCGTCTGCGCCAGACGTTTGGGGCCTCCAAACCGGAAGATGAAAGTACCCCGAAGGAAAAACCGGAAGAAAAGCCAGCGGAAGAAGCCAAACCAAAAATCGAAGAAACACCCGCTGAAACGCCGGTAAAAGAAGAAATTTTACCGATGTTCATGCCGGAATCTTCTTCGCGCAAGGAAAGCACGGCTGCAGCCCGTCAGGCGAGCACCGAAAGCTTTTATTCGAATCTCGAAAGCATGGAAGATCTGATTTCAAACGATCCCCATAAAGCCAAGCCGGGCGACGGACTGAATCCGGAAGTGGAAAAAGAGCTTAGCTTTGAAGAACTCGTCAATTCCAATGAGCTGTTTGGCAATGAGAAAAAGCCGACCAGCTTCAGTGAACTGCTCCATTCCGGCTTTGGACAGCCGGAAACGGAAATCGCGGAAGAAGACATTCTGGTTCATACCGAAAAGGATAAAAACAGCGAAGCCGAACTCGCAAAAACCGCCGCTGCCGATCCTGCGGATGCGCCGGTTGTGATCGGCCGTACCCACTCCATGCCTTCCCTGACCGATCAGGTCCGGGAGATGGAAGAGCAGAAAAAGGCGGAAAAAGAGCGAAAAGCCAAAGAACGTGCTGCCGCAGCCGCCAAACGGGAAGCCGAGCGCAAGCGTAAAGAGGAAGAAGACAACGCTGTTTACGATCCAAAGGCATCGCTAGTCGATGACTACCGCTACGACGAATACCTCGATAAGAAGCGCTTCCTGCTTTCCGACTACAAGAAAACCGAAGAATACCTCAACACCCAGTCCCGTCAGGGCTTCCACTACGTTCACCATGAAGGCAAGAAGTTCTACTTTATCAAAGGCAAACCGCACGATTTCTATTACAAGATTCTCTACTTTGCCAAGGAACCTTCCGATGAATACTGGGATTCTCTGGAAGAAGAAGGCTGGAAAGAAATCGATACGTCTCCAAGCCGCAACAAGCGCGACGCGGGCTGGTACGTTGTCCGCAATGAACGCAAGGACGGCGACCTGACAAAAGTCATTGAAAACGAAGCCGAGAAATATCGCTATTTCACGAAATTTTCCTCGTCCTGCCGCTCGACTATGTTCCTGCTCTTTGTGGTTATGGTCTGCTCGGCGGTATCCCTGTTCTTCCAGTGGTGGTTCAAGGGATTCAAGGCCGTCATGATCGCTTCGGCGGTCCTGTTTGTCATCGCGCTCTGGGTATTCCTGGTGTATGCACGACTTCTCAATAAGTCGCGCAAACAGGCATCCCTGCTGGCCGCAAGACTGCGTCTGGCGGAAAACGATCCAAAGTATAAAGCCATGCTTCATGCCAAGGATACCGACGAAGAACTCGAAGAAGCCTGGGATGCCATCGACGCCAGAGAAGACGACGAAGACGATGAGGATGACAAGTAATCCAAATTGGATGTATTAAATTCGACAATTAACACAAAAGACCTCTTTTCTGCTTACGTGTCTGCGCACGTGAGCGAAAGAGGTCTTTTTCAGTACTGGGCAGTCGCAGATCCTTTCTTTATTGCGGATCGCGTTTCGATTCGGACAGAGGAAAGGGAACGCAGCGGGCTATTCGCTTTTCAGTTCGGCCGGCAGCTGCAGAACGCCTTTTTCCTGAAGCTCGGCAACCGTCTGTTCCATGACCTGAGCGGCCAGAGTCACCGTCTTGAGACAGCGCTCTTCTTTGGAATGATGAAGCATTTTGCATTTGGCACACTGCGTATCGCCGACATGATTTTTAAAGTTTCGAACGAGGGCTGCCTGACTGGCGCGCAGCGGTTCGCAAAGATGCGCCTTGTCTTCAACGAGAAGGCAGGAAAGCGCGGCGTTGCAGGCGCACAGCGCGCCGCATACGTTGCCGGTATACAGACCGGAACCAAAGCCGGACATGAGAATGGATGCCTGCTTTCTGGGCAGACCAAGCTGGTAAACTTCATCGCAGGCCAGAATCAGCGTTTCGGCACAGTTGGTGTTTTCGCAGAGATAAATGCGGCGAACGGTTTCTTCAAGGGAGGGTAATGACATATGCAATATGCCGCACGCAGACGCAAATGCGGCTTTTCCTTTCTTTTTCACATCGCGTTTTTTCATCGACATTCCTCTGAAAAACTCTTCAGGAAAGCCGAGAATGCAAATTTTCTGGTTTGCCAGGCGATGTATTGGAAGTATACCGGATTCAGGTGCTTTTTGATCCAATCCTGTCCATATGGACGCAAATTCGTCCGGTTTCTTTGCGCCGGATGCTTTAGCCGTTAGAATCACTGAAGTGTTCCTTTCGGATGCAGAGATGAGGAACAGAGAAAAGAGAGGAAGTATGAATTCAAAACCGATGAAGGAAGAAATGGACAGTCTTGCGGGGGAACTTCTTGATCAGGAAGTTCTGATGGTCCTGCCAAAGCGGGTCATCCATCAGGAAAGCCCGCTTCCTGATGACTGGAATGTGGACTGGATCGATCAAAGCGCGATCCTGAAAAACGGAGAAGAAATCATCGCCGAAGCCCGGCTGACGGACGCCGATGACTTTGGCTTTCTGCGCCCGGCGATCTGCTTTGAAATGAGCGGGGAAAAAGAAGACGTGATGAAGGCGTTCGAATCGCTGATCAGCCGGCTTGCACTCGACTATGAGAAAACGCCATCCCGCAATCCGCTTTACATTAAGCTGAGTGCCCAGGATCTGGAACTGATCGCGAAGGCGAGCCGGATGGGCTTTATTTCCTATTTTGGGGAGTGGAAACAGGCCGATCCGGATGAATCGGAAGCGCTGTGGATCCAGATCACCGAAGATCTGCGCCGCCGTTTTCCTGGATAATCCCAAATCGACGCAGAAAGAAATGGACGCTGTCTTTGTCTGCCCAGACAAGAGCAGCTTTTTTTCTGCGCGAACGATTTGAGGAGAGTCGGTGAAAAGTACCAGACAGAAAGAAACCCGGCACCTTCAGGAAGCTGCCGGGTCTGTATTGGTTCTGTAAAGGAAAAACAAACGAGCTAAGCCCGAAAAGTACAGGCTGCGCACAGATTGAACAAAGAAATGTCCGATACTGGGGCGTCCCCAAGATGGAATGCGGAACAATTATTCGTCCGAATCGGACTTGATCGTATCCAGAAGACGTTTCATTTCGCTCTGGAAAGTAAGGGTATAGGCATGAATCGAATCGAGCATGGCTCTGGCCTGCTCTGGATCGAGCGAGGCAAAGGCATTGGTCTCCGCCTGATGAATGCCTGCCAGTACCGGATGGAATTTTTTCCGGCCCGCTTGAGTCAGTTTGACGCCTTTGGCTTTCTGGGAGCCGGGAATCGGTACGAAGTCAATCCATCCTTTTCGGTTCATTTTGGACAGCGCGGAATTCAGAGTCTGGACCGGGATGTGAATGCGTCTGGCGATGTCGGCCTGACATAAAGGAGGATCGGCATCGAACACCTCGAGCAGAACCCACAGCTCATTTTCCGTAATCTGAAGCGTTTTGGCAGCCGTAAGGTACGTAGCCCAGTTGTCCGATTCAAGATCGACAAGTTCGTTATACAGCTCCGGCGCACAGCGTCCGTTTTTCGCTGGGATACTGCTGCGCTTTTTCGTATCATCCATGACTCATTTCCTCGCTTAGGACCAGATTTGGCAGTTACATTCGATGCCGTCTTCCGGATCAGGCAGGAAGCGGAATTTTTCAAACTTCGATTGTCTGGCATCATATCGGTCTGGTCTTCTTCCAGTTTACCATTGTCGCGGGAGCCCAAAACGAGCGGCGTCTCCAGCCGGATGCGTTTTAGATCGCATGGGCGTTGGGCTCCATCGGGCCGGATTTCTGTTCATGCGAGAAATAGCCGTATTTCTTACGGCAAAGGCAGAGCAGAAGAAATGCGGTAAGCATCGCCATGGCTTCGGCACACGGCATGGAAAACCAGATGCCGTCGACACCCCAGACGGCTGTGAAAATCAGAATGAAACCGACCTGGAACACCAGCGAGCGTACGACGGAAATGATGGCCGAAACCGGACCGTCATTGAGCGCGGTAAAGAAGCCGGATCCAAAAATCGAAAAGCTGGAAAACAGGAACACAGGCGAGAAGATGTTAAACGCCTGAATCGTAAGGGCCATCAGTTCGGGATCGTAACCCGCAAAAAGACGGGCAAGCGGGGCAGCCAGCAGTTCGGTGGAAAGAAACATGCCCACAGATCCCACGGCCACAATCCACAGCGATTTACGGGTAAGGCTGGCGAGCTCCTGCTTATCGCCCCGTCCATACTGACAGGAGACGAGCGGCGCGCAGCCGACGGTATAGCCCATGGAAACGGCCATGAAAATCATCGATACGTACATCACGTTCCATACACCGCTACGCCGTCTTCACCGGCAAACCGCATAAGCTGATAGTTGTACAAAATGGAAATCAGAGAAGACGCGCAATTGGAAAACAGCTCGGAAATTCCATTCAAAGCCGCCTGTCCAAATTCCTTAAGGCGAATGCGGCTGGCCGTAAAGTAAAGAACTTTGTCCTCTTTCAAACGAAACGGTTTTTTCGCGGGAGAAAGAAAGCAGAGGATTGAAAGCGCAGCGCAGAGCAGCTGTCCAAGGGCAGTGGCGATCGCTGCACCAGGAGCACCCCAGCCCAGAACGCCCACAAAAAGAACGTCCTGCACAATGTTGAGCATGCCTCCCGCAAACGTGACCGCGAATCCGGCCTGCGGAATTCCGGCGGTTACGAAGATGCTCTGAAAGTACATCTGAATCATGTAGAGCGGAAGAGAAAGCTGAAGAATGGATCCGTACTGCAAAGCGTAAGGCATCATCTGTTCGCTGCAGTCCATCCATTCCAGCAATGGCCGCAAAAAGACCAAGCCAAGAACGGACAGGATCATTCCGAGAATCACCGTGGCTGTGAGCAGACTCGTCATCTGCTTTCTGGCTTTTTGGGGATTCTGTTCGCCGAGCGTCTTGCCGACCAGGACGGAAGAACCGGCGCCCATCATAAAGTCGAAACTGGCGAGAATCATGAGAACCGGCATGATGAAATTGACTGCCGCAAAAGCGGTTTTGCCGGCAACGCTGGATAGGAAATAGCCGTCTACGACGCCATAGATCGATGTGAAAACCATGACAAGAATCGTGGGAAGCGTGAAGCGCAGCAGCTTTGGAATCGAATAGTGCTGCGCAAGCGTGTTCGTCATATAAACCTCCTAAAATTTATCCGAAATCGGACAAAATAGAATATATCCGATATCGGATAAAATGTTAAGGCAGAGGGATCTTCCAAAATTTCACATAGTCTTTCTGAAGCGCGAAAATCCGCTGCGGCAGGTGAAGACAGCGTTTCTTTGCTTCTGCGTTTATTCGATCTGCTCAATCAGGCGAAGACGAAAAAACGCCGGAAATTGGCAAATTTCCGGCGCGATTTTTGTTTGGCAGGCAGAATGCCTGGAAAACATCGGCTTAGTATTCTTTGGTTTTGGCGTAAATATCGAGGATCAGACGCTTTGTATCTTCCCAGCCCAGGCACGGGTCGGTAATGCTCTGACCGCGCACATAGTTTTCGCAGATGTCCTGACGGCCTTCAATGAGATAGGATTCGATCATGACGCCTTTAACAAGCTTGCGGATTTCTGGATGATACTTGCGGTTGTGCATGACGTCCATGACGATGCGGATCTGCTCCTTGTATTTCTTATCGGAGTTGGAATGGTTCGCGTCCACGATGACCGCCGGGTTGGCGAGACCGGCTTTCTTGTACAGATCGCTGACGATTTTCAGGTCTTCGTAATGGTAGTTCGGGATGGTCTTGCCGTACTTGTCGACGCCGCCGCGCAAAATGACGTGGGCGAGGGGATTGCCGTCGGTCTGTACGTCATAGCCGCGGTAAATGAAGCGATGAGGATGCTGGGCAGCCGTGACGGAGTTCATCATGACGGAAAAGTCGCCGGATGTCGGGTTTTTCATACCGACCGGAATGTCGATGCCGCTGGCGACGAGACGATGCTGCTGGTTTTCGACCGAACGGGCACCGACCGCTTCGTAGGACAGAATATCGTCCAGAAAGGAACGGTTTTCCGGGTACAGCATTTCATCCGCTGTGGAAAGGCCGGTTTCTTCAATGACACGCAGATGCATGCGGCGAATGGCTTTCAGACCTTCAAGCAGGTCGGGCTGTGCGTTTGGATCCGGCTGGTGGAGCATGCCTTTATAGCCGTCTCCAGTCGTTCTTGGCTTATTGGTGTAGACACGCGGAATGATCATCAGACGGTCTTTAACAATTTCGTTCAGACCGGCGAGCTTGTGGCAGTATTCGAGAACGCTGTCTTCATTATCCGCGGAGCAGGGACCGACGATGACGATAAAGCGATCGTCCTTGCCGGTGAAAATGTCCGCAATTTCCTTATCTCTCTGGGCTTTGATGGCTTTGGCTTTGTCCGACATCGGGATTTCTTCTTTGAGAAGGTCGGGATCGGGCAGCTGATGATTAATATGAATCGACATACGTATTGATTTCCTCTTTCAATTTGTTACATAAAATTTCATTCGGTTTTCAGTATAGCATTGCACGCTGTAATGAAAAGGAAAGCGTAAAACTCCCAAAGGAGTGCACGAAAAAACGTCAGAAAATCGACGAGGAATCCCTGATCCTGTCCGACATCGCCCCCGCATGCAAGATCGAAATGTTACGGACAGAGCTATGTATAGATCCAGCTTTCTGTATAAAACAGAAGGCGGCAAACGGCGAAGTCAAAGCGAATAATGAAATCCCGCTCTTTCTTACAGGATCACCCGTCAAAAATCGAATCCTTTTCATGCTTTCAGAGAACGGCCGGACGGGTCAAATGAGATGCCCAGAGCCGGCCGATTCGGACAAAATCGTATCAAAGAAAGGATTTGCATAACTTGGTATGGATTAAGGGGATGTTTAAAAATGGATTCTTTTTCTGTATCATAGACAAATAGATATGAGGTGAATTTGATTATGAAAACCTACGAAGTTCGACTGGGTTCGAGCGAAGGAGAAAGCACAGCTCCTTTTAACGGCAAGTCCTTTCGCAAACTGAGCGACGCATCGGCACAGATGAAGCGAATTGTCGCAATGCTTCAGGACGACAACAGCCTGATTTCCGACGATCTCGGAATCTGGATTATTCGAAAAAACGCCCGCAAAAATGAGCCGGGAACGCAAACGGAACTGGTTCAGATGCTCTGCGGACTGGATGAAGATACCAACGAATTCTGCTACGAAGGCATTTATCATTTGACAGCCTGCACCGATTTTGAACGCATGATTCTGATCGGCGAAAAGAAAGGCAGCTGGCTGGGCGACTACAGCGTGCAGATCGCTTCCCAGGGCGTAAGCGAAGTCTGCTTCTTCTCGGATCTGGAAATGATTCTGGAATCCGTTAAGGATCTCAAAGGTACGCCGGACCAGATTCGCAACCGCCTGCTGACGATCTACCGTCGTGTCAACGACAAGGAAGCCGAGCCGATTGCGCTGTTCCTCTACACGCTTAAGGACGGCGAGCTCGTTCTGCAAAGCCGCGTGAACGTCGCCGGTGAAGATCGCGACTTTGAAATGCTCGATCAGTTCATTTTGAGCGAGCAGAATCTGCCGGTTGTAGATGCCGAAAACGAAACGGCCGAAGAAGCTGCAGAAAAAGCGGAAGAAGCTGCCTTGAAAGAGGAAGCAGAAGAAGCAGCAGAAGAAACCAAAGAAGAAATGATCGAAGCGGTTTCGGCTCAAGCGTAATTCTCTTCCAGTACAAAATCATTATTATTCAGGCAAAAAAGTCGGTGAAAGCCGGCTTTTTCTGTTGGAATAAATCCGTTGGAAAAGCACGGTATTGAGCTTGCAAACGAAAGTATAGAGAACTATACTGTTAGCAAGCTTAGAGATTAAGTGCTAATTCGCGTATACGCGCGAGTTCGATTATGGAGGTCTGAATGTCTGAACGAAAAGAATTCAAGGCGGAATCGCGCCGCCTGCTTGATCTGATGATCAATTCCATTTACACGCACAAGGAAATCTTTCTGCGTGAGCTGATTTCGAATGCGTCCGATGCACTCGATAAATACTATCTGGATTCGCTGAAAAACCATAAGATTCCAGAAAAACTGGCGATCCGCATCGATTTTGATGAAAACGCAAGAATGCTCACGATTTCCGATAACGGAATCGGCATGACCAAAGAAGAACTCGAAGACAATCTGGGTACCATCGCTAAATCCGGCTCGCTTGCCTTCAAGGAAGAGCTCAAGAAGGAAAAGGAAGCCGGTGAAAACCCGGAAGCCAGCAGTGACTCCGAAGCGGCAGCCAATTCCGATGTCGACATCATCGGTCAGTTTGGCGTCGGCTTCTATTCCGCATTCATGGTCGCGTCCAAAGTCACCGTCGTTTCGAAGGCGCTCGGCAGCGATCAGGCCTGGAAGTGGGAATCCGATGGAACCGACGGCTATACGATTGAAGAAGCCGAACGGGACGATCATGGTACAACCATCACCCTGCTTCTGAAAGAAGATGACGAAAACGAGAAATACTCCGAATATCTGAATTCCTGGAAACTGGAGATGCTCGTTAAGAAATATTCCGACTATATCCGCTATCCAATTGAAATGGATATCACGACGCAGAAACCGGTAAAACCGGATGAAGAAGCGAAGGAAGCGGAAGAGCTGGCAGAACCGAAATTCGAAACGGTTACCGAGACACGCACCCTGAACTCCATGATTCCGCTCTGGAAAAAACAGAAATCGGAAATCACGCAGGAAGAATTCGATCAGTTCTATCAGGATCATTTCAACAACTACACCAAACCGCTCGATACGATCTTCTTCAATATTGACGGTTCGATTTCCTTTACCGCGCTGCTGTACGTACCGTCCAAGCGTCCGGAAAACTTCTACTCCAGCACTTTTAAACCGGGTCTGGAACTGTATTCGCGCGGCGTACTGATTGAAAGCCACTGCGAGAGCCTGCTCCCGGATTACCTGCGCTTCATGCAGGGTCTGGTCGATTCGCAGGATCTGTCGCTGAACATTTCGCGTGAAATGCTTCAGCACGATCATCAGCTGCGCTTCATCCGCAAGCAGACCGAACGTAAAGTTCTTTCCGCTCTGGCAAGCATGCAGGAGAAGAAACCGGAAGACTATCTGAGCTTCTGGAAAAACTTCGGAATCAGCCTGAAGATCGGCATTTACAATTCGCAGGGCGCTGACACCAGCAAGCTGGAAAACCTGCTCATGTATCCGACCAGCGATGACGGCAAGTACAAATCGCTCAAGGAATTTGTCGCTTCCATGCCGGAAGAAGATAAGGACATTTACTATCTGTCTGGAACGAACATCGATACGCTGAACAAGCTGCCGGCAGCGGCCAAGCTGAAAGCCAAAGGCTATCCGGTTCTGTATCTGACCGATGAAGTCGATGAGTTCATCATCCAGATGATCAGCCAGTACGACGGCCACAGCTTCAAGAACGCCGCTCAGGGCGATCTCGATCTCGATACCGAAGAAGAAAAAGAAGCTCTGAAGACTCAGAACGAAGAAAACAAGGACCTGCTGACGTACATGAAGGACGTACTGCCTGAAGTCAGCGAAGTCCGTCTGTCCAACCGTCTGGTCGATGATCCGGTTATGCTCGTTGCCGGCGACGGCCTCTCCTTTGAAATGGAGCACATCTTTGATGTCTTTGCCAAACAGGCTGGCGAAGACACTAACCCGGGTCTGCAGGCTTCCCGTATTCTGGAAATCAATCCGAACAACCCGATCTGGAACGTCCTGCGTACAGAGTATGTAACCGATAAGGACAAGGTTAAGGAAATCGCGCAGATCCTCTACGATCAGGCGTGCCTGATTCAGGGCTTTGCCATTAAGGATCCAGTCGAATACTCCCGCAAGGTCGCTTCGCTGCTGTCGACAATGGCGACTGCCGATGCGAAAAAGGACTAAAGGGCTGAATTGAGAATTCGATGATTCTCGTTTAACCAGACAACCCAGTTTCGTCTTTGAATCCTGATTTAAAAAATCCAGCATCATCAAAACCGATTTGAATCTCTGCGCAGACGCAGAACCAGAACAGCTCTGGTCAGGCGTCTGCGTTTTTATATGGCAATTTTTGCCGCGCCTTTTGCTGCCTTCCAGGCCGCTTCCAGACGATCGGAATGGCTTCGTCTTTTTGAACAGAACCCCGTTTTTATATCCGTGTCATTCTGGAGTATGGATCAGAGCAGGAAAAAGCAGAAAAATGTATACTTTCAAAGGCCGCACCTTCTTGGAAAGGTTCGTTCGCATTTTGTATTTCTCTGTCCCAGAAATCGGATAGGAACGCTGGCAATACTGGTTTCCCCGTCGATCCAGCCAGTGCAGGCGGCCTGCCCAGGAAAAGAAGGATTGATTAAACATGAATCAGAAACAACCTAAACAGGCACAGGAAACCTTCAGCTCGAAAAAGTTCAAGCTGATGATTTACATGACCGCGCTGAGTGCCGGCGCCCTGCTGATCTCCAATCTGGCAGCGGTAAAGCTCTGGAATATGGGCGGAATCGCCGTCGATGGCGGTCTCGTTCTCTTCCCGCTGACGTATATACTCAGCGACCTGATTGTAGAACTGTACGGAAAAGACCGTTCCCGCAGCGTAATCTATGCAGGCTTTCTCGTCAACGTGATTGCGGCACTCGTCTTTTATGTCGTAATCGCACTGCCGCCGTATCCCGGCTGGGATATGCAGGAAGCGTATGCGATGGTGCTTGGTTTTTCGCCCCGCATTATTCTGGGAAGTCTTAGCGGCTATCTGACCAGCAGTCTTCTCAACAACTATCTCTTCGAAAAAATGCGCGCGTCCTCCGGAATCTTTGCCCGAAGCTTTATCGCGCGTGCGCTGACCTCTTCGGTTTTTGCGCATATTCTCGATACGATCGTATTCGAAACGATCGCTTTTCTCGGCGTTCTCTCCTTCCAGGAATTTCTGATGCAGGCTCTGTTTGCCTATATTCTCGGAATGGGACTGGAGTTCGTTCTCTCGCCCGTCGAAATCGCCATTGAAAAAGCGCTGAAAAAATGGCTGAATGAAAAGCAGTAAACCGTTCGAAAACGTACCGGAAAATTCGCATCTCCGATCGAAACAAGAGACGAAGCCCTTCTTCCAAAACGCATGAACCGGATGGAAACATCGAGACTTTCGTCCCAAGCAAGGCTTTAAACGAAAAAAACAGTCCAGAAGATGCAGTCTTTCTGGACGTATCGTGAATACACAGAAAGGCAGGTTATGAATATGGATCAGACATCCGTTTCTTCTGCAGAAGACAGAATGGAAACAAAAGATACGACCCAGCAAAGCTTTCCCAATCGCTTTTCCTTTGAAATCCTGGAGAGAATTCCAGGCCATCTGGGTCGCGCAGGAATTATTCACACGCCGCACGGGGATATTCATACACCTGCATTCATGTGTGTTGGAACCCATGGGGAAGTTCGTTACGTCAGCATGGAGCAGCTGAAGGAAATCTGCGCGCAGGCGATGCTCTCCAACGGCTACCATCTGCGCGGCCGTTCGCAGGAAATCGCAGATGCCGGCGGTCTGGCGAAGTGGTCCGGCTGGAACAGTCCGACGCTGACGGACTCCGGCGGCTTTCAGGTCATGTCGCTTGGAAGCGGCATCGGCAAAGTCGTCAGCATGGACCGGGAAAAGGAAGTCGTCAACGCGCCGAAAAAGGAGCGTCTGGCTATTGTCATGGAAGACGGCATTCAGTTCCACGATCCATTCACCGATCAGGATGACTTTATCGGTCCGAAAGAATCCATGGAAATTCAGTGCCGGATCGGTGCGGACATTCATATGGCGTTTGATGAACTGACGTCTCTGGCCGATACGTATGAATACAATAAGGAAGCGCTGGAGCGTACGGAACGCTGGGCGCAGATTTCTCTCGATGTCCATAAGCAGCACCGCGACGATCTCGGCTATCGCCAGTCGCTTTACGGCGTACTGCAGGGCGGTCGCTGGGAAGATTTGCGCCGCTCGACCGCGAAAAAGCTTGGTCAGATGGACTTCGATGGATATGGCCTTGGCGGCGCGTTTCTCAAGAGCGATCTTGGAGAAATTCTGAAATGGTGCAACGAAGAACTGCCGGAAGGTAAGCCTCGCCATCTGCTTGGCCTATCCCGGCCGGATGACATTCTCATCGGTTCGGAAAACGGAGCCGACACCTTTGACTGTGTCGCCCCCACCCGCGAAGCGCGTCATGGCCGCCTGTATACGAAGTACGGCTACATCAATATCGAAAAGTACGCAGGAAGTCTCGACGTCATCGATGAACACTGCGACTGCCCGGTATGCCAGGCCGGCTATACCCGTGATGAACTGCGCGCGCTTCTCAAAAGTCAGGATCCAGAAGACCGGGAGAAGTACTTCACACTGGCCAGCATCCATAACCTGCGTTTTACGATCCGCCTGACGGAAGAAATTCGACAGGCTATTCTGGACGGCCGCTTTGAAGAATACAAGCAGCAGTTCATGAAAGACTATTACGGCTTCTCGCCAAAAGGCGCAGCCAACGAGAAGAAAAATACGAATAAACAATAAATTCAGAATCCGGTAAACACTTTGCAGACGGTGAACCGGAATACGAACAGAAATGATTTACGAGCAGAACGTACCGTCCAATTCGTCCGTTGCGCGGATTACTAAGGGCACAGTTCTGCTCGTTTTTTCATGTCTTACAGAAACGGGGAAAGTACAGAAAATGTGTACGTATTGCTCCGTTTTAATACAGACAAATATGGTATACGACTAGATTTTTAAATAAAACAGAGGATTGAAAAAGTAACAGAAAATGAAACAAAACTGTAATTAAAAAATACAGGGAAAAACGACATTTTCATGTTGATTTTCCCCACTTTGGGAAAGTGGTTCCATATAGCTCCTACACTGAAAACAGAAAGGTGCAGGTTCGAGTCAGCTGGTCAGATCGGGCAGTCTGATCATTCGGGTCATTCTCGAACTTCGCACATTTGCTTTGCACGAAGGAGTATGTATGAAAACAAAGCAATCAATGAAGAAGCTGCTGTCGCTGGCTTTATGCCTGAGCGCGCCGGTTTCGATGATGATCTCCATGCCGCAGACCGTTCTGGCACAGGAAGCGACGACCGCGCCGCAGGAACTGCCAGATGTCTCGGATAAGAAAGAAAATGGAACCTGGGGAACAGTAAAATACTATCTTCTGGATGACGGAACCCTGTATTTTGGACCTGGTCAGACAGCCACCACCCCAAAGAAATTTTATCTGGCAAGCTCTGTTACACGCATCGTCTGCCATCCCGATTTTGATTCCAGTCCGCTGACTTCCATGTATGAGATGTTTTATAACTATACAAAACTTGAAGACATTTCCGGACTGGCAGAATGGGATATCAGTAATGTAACTACCATGTACGGTGCTTTTGCGAATACAAAAATTAAAAATACCGATGCGCTTTCCTCCTGGGAATCTTCTAAACTAGGGGGACTGAACAGTACGTTTTCCGGCTGTACGGAACTCACCGATTTAAGCGGACTGGCTAATCTTGGAAAAAGCGGCTCCATTCGCGACATGAACGGCGCTTTCCTTGGCTGCACAAGTCTGGAATCTCTGCATGGACTGGAAGACTGGTTTTCCGCGGAAGAATCCAGTCTGGATTCCATGTCCTCAACGTTTGAAGGGTGCACGAAGCTGAGCGATGTATCTGCTCTGTCCGGATGGAACACCATGAACGCGACCAACCTCTGCCAGACGTTTAACAGCTGTCCGATTTCCGATCTTTCGGTCTTTTCCAACTGGAACGTTTCGAAAGTCAGCGGCTTTGCGGGAACGTTTACCGGAAATACTGCTCTTACATCCCTGAAGGGACTGGAAAACTGGAATACAGCCAGCGCCAGTTCCTATGCGCAGATGTTTGAAAACTGCACAAATCTGAAAGATGCGAATGCGATGAGCCACTGGAAAACCGAAAAATGGTTCAGTGCGGACAATATTCTAAACAATACTGCTGTCACTCATCTGGATTTATCGGGCTGGAATACCGCACAGATGTTTTTCAGTGATACATCGAGTTATTTGTTCTCCAATCCGCTTACCGCAATCCGACTTTCTGCAGATTACCTGAGCATGATCCGCCCGAATAAGCAGGCGCTTGTCAAATCGAAAAACAGCGACGCCTACGGGGATTCCTGGGTCAGCCAGAACCTGCACGGACCGTATACGTCCGCAGAACTGACTGATGGAACAGTTACATGGACCGAAGATATGGATGGCTGGTGGGGACGAGCCAAAACGGCGACTCTCGTCGACGAAGCGCATGGTTTGACCAAAACGATTTCTCTTCCCGCCGATCTGGAAGTCAGCCTTCCGCTTGGAACGGGCGCCTTTGACGGGAGCCCATTCCATGCCAGAGTCATCGGGTGGAAAAAAGCCAATAGTGAAGAAACCATCACGAAATATACAGCTGGACTGAGCGAAGAAAATATTGAACTCAACCCGGTATGGGAATTCGAGCTGCATGCGAACACCTGGACGTTTGATGCCAACGGCGGTACTGGAACGATGGATTCCATTGAGGTGAGCGTACCTTCGGATACGTCCGCTCGCGTTCCAGACTGCTCGTTTACCCGCGAAGGCTACACGTTTACCGGCTGGAATACAAAAGCCGACGGCAGCGGTGATAATATCGCGGTTGGCGATACGATTGACGTGGATTACTCCATTGACCAGTTCACCGTATACGCACAATGGAAGAAAATTCCTTCGCATCAGGTTGCCTTTGAAGCCAATGGCGGCACAGGCGATATGGAGACGCTGATCTGGAATGGTGAAGAAGATCACGCTTTGCCAAAAAATGGCTTTACCCGAACGGATTATGAATTCACGGGCTGGAATACGAAAGCTGACGGTACGGGTATTACCTACGCGGATGAAGCGCAGCTGAGCGGCGGTGAAGAAGACTCTGAACTTACGTTATATGCTCAATGGAAAAAGATACCGTCTCATATGGTAACCTTCGCTGCAAATGGCGGAACCGGCACTATGGAACCTCTGCTCTGGAAAGGAGAAGAGGGAAATAAACTGCCCAAAAATACCTTTACCCGATTCGACTGGATCTTTACCGGCTGGAATACAAAGGCCGATGGTACTGGTACCGCTTATGCCGATGAAGCCCAGCTGACCGGCGGCGAAGACGATACGGAAATCACGCTGTATGCCCAATGGAAGGCTGTCCTGCATTACGATCTTCTCGATCAGGCGATTGAAAAAGGCGAGTCAATCGCTTCGAAATCGTTCAAATCAAATCAGAACGAGACACTCAATGCGGCGATTGCAGAAGCAAAAACGGTTCGAACACAAAGTGAATCGCAGATCGAGATCGACCAAGCCGCCAGAACGCTCAATCAGGTACTTCTGTCTCTTCGCCTGACCACGGATACAGCACTGCCGAGTCTATAGAGCGCCATTTCCGCTTGGAAATGATAGAGGAGATCCGTTTTTGAGAAAACGGAATCCGACCGATCCTAAACAAACGGCACCAAAATGAAAAGTCCGCTAGTGTCGGAAAACCAGATTTGGCTCCGACCTGGCGGACTGTTTGTTTGTACGAGGATTGAGCAGGGAAAGAAAAAACAGGCTGCGATCATTCCTTTCTCAGGAAGAAACTGCTGTTTAGCAAAAGAACCGCGTTACCTGTTTTACTCAAACGAGGAGGCTATGTCCTCGGATTGTTCACGTTCTTTCAAAAAGTCTGCCAGAGGGGTGCACAGGTGATTCCACATATAATTGAACTCAGTGCGATATGCCTGGTACATTTCCCAGTCTTTTTTTGCTCCATCGAAAGTAAATGATTCCTGATTATCACTTGAACCATCACCATAGCGGTAGTTTTTTAAAGAAAGCGAACCCGTTCCGTCTTTTCGATGGACGAGGTAGGTTCGATGTAAAATCGGCAGCGAACATACGCGTACCTCTAGCAGTTCTGGGTAATTGGCGCTTCGTTCTCTCCAGATATTGAAGTTGTTTTCTAAAGGGATGTACCACTTCATTTGTTTACGCATATGCTGAACGATCTCTTCCGAGGTGTATTCAGACTGAATGATGACTCGTACCGGTATGTGATGCTCCATTAGCTTCTGCAGAATGTCGATCTTTTCATTATTTAGATACCAGTAAGAACCGACATGAAAGGCCATATCTACACCGCTGACGTTTTGAGAGGAATCCAGAGAATACTTAAAAAAATCAGCAACATTTTGGCCAATGTTTAATCCTAGAGAAATTGTTCCAGGAGCTAGAAGGAGAAAGCTTACCAGACGATCAACAGAGGCTTCGAAATATTCTGTTGAAAGGATAACTGAATTTAGCTGTTCAAGAATTTGCAGAGAAGGAGGTAATAGCGAGGACAGCTGACTGGACCAGACAAAACCGTGCAGCTGAACGGGTATAATAGTCTTCTTCAATTCCATAGCGGCTTCAATTTCCTGTCGGACCCAGTCTTCTTCATGAACGCAGCGATCGAGAGCGGCAGGGGAAAGAATCAGAATAAAATTTTCACAGTTCGCAATAGCATTCTTGATTCGATTGTTTATGTTTCCTGCTTTGGACTCTTCCAGATCGAGAAAACAGGAAATTCCCAGAGATTCGAGCTGATCGCGAATCATTTTGGCCGCAAAAAAACCGTCAGCGCGGCGATAGCTGATAAAACAGTCCACAGGACTGGATCCGTCATGCAGCGGATCGGGCTGGAAATGGTTCATAAGGATCTGCACCTCCGTTTCTTTTTCTCGGGTCCAGAAAGAAGCTTCTAAATCAGGGAATGATGTCTTCTTCCTTGGGATTGATAACTGTTTTCAATGCTCGTTGTATTGGAATGTTTCTGTTCATTCAGAATAGGCAAAGAAGGACAGACGTGCAATATCTGTTGGATTTCTTCGCATTTTCGATTGCGTTTTCCACAGATCTGTATCATTTTTCACATACAAAAATCGGCCGGTTTTCTGCAGCCGTTTCCGAAGGGAAACAGACTGCAGAAGACCGGCCGTTTTGAGCTGATCGTTAATCCAGAGGATTTCTTGAAAAATTATCGTGAATCGGGATTAGCGGTTTTCTTTCCAGGCGCGGATTTCGTCAAGGGAGACGTTTACAACGCTGCCGTCGGAAAGGGTAAGCGGAAGGGTGCCTTCACGCAGGCTTTCGAGAACTTCACGCTCTTTGGGTTCTACGTTTACCGCCAGTTCGAGCTCATCAAGCTGGAGAGGATCGACGGTATTTGGTGCATCGGACATCGGGTCGCGGGCGGAAGCGTTTTTCGGGAAGGCGATGACATCACGAATGGAGTCTGTTCCGCACAGCAGCATGGCGATACGGTCGAGACCGAAAGCCAGTCCGCCATGAGGAGGTGTTCCGTACTGGAAGGCATCGATGAAGAAGCCGAATTTCTGCTGGGTCTGTTCCGGGGTAAAACCGAGAACTTCGAAGATTTTGTCCTGCAGTTCCTGTTCATAAATACGCATGGATCCGCCGCCGAGTTCATAGCCGTTCAGTACGCAGTCGTACGCGTTCGTTTTGACTTTGCCAGGATCGGTGTCCAGCAGAGGAATGTCCTCGCGTTTTGGCATCGTGAACGGGTGATGCTGGGAAACCCAGCGGTTTTCCTGTTCGCTCCACTCAAACATAGGGAAGTCGACAACCCACAGGAAGGAGAATTCGTCTTTTTTCTTCAGACCCTTTTCGGAAGCGATATCGTTGCGCAGAGCACCGAGGGCCGTGCAGGCTTTGAGCCATGGATCGCTGACAAGCAGAACGGTGCCGCCGTCTTTTACGCTGGATGCGTCTTTTAAAGCATTCAGTTCTTCTTCCTTGAGGGATTTAACCGCGGAGCCGGAGAAGACACCGTCTTTGTATTTGAGAACGACCAGACCGCTGGCGCCGTTTTTGCGGGCTTCCGAGGTCAGACGCTTGATTTCCTTGTTGGAAGGCTGGAAGTCTTCTACGGTAATGCCTTTGATCACGCCGCCGTTTTCAAGGGCGTTATGGAACGGAACGAATTCGGCTCCCTTAAACGTTTCAGAGAAATCCTGCAGTTCCATGCCAAAGCGGTTGTCCGGTTTATCGATGCCGTAACGGTTCATGGCATCTTCCCAGGTGATTCGCTCAAACGGGGTCGGCAGATCGACGCCTTTGACGTCTTTCATCAGTTTCTTCAGCATCGCTTCCGTCAGCGTCAGAATCTGATTTTCATCGAGGAAGGACGTTTCGATGTCGAGCTGGGTAAAGTCGGTCTGACGGTCTGCACGCAGGTCTTCGTCGCGGAAGCAGCGGGCAAACTGGTAGTAGCGCTCCATGCCGGAAATCATGAGCAGCTGCTTGTACAGCTGAGGCGACTGCGGAAGGGCGTAGAACGTACCGGGTTTCCCGCGGGAGGGCACGAGGAAGTCACGGGCGCCTTCTGGTGTCGAACGGCCCAGAACCGGCGTCTCGATTTCGACGAAATCATGGGTATCGAGGAATTCACGCAGGGAACGGACGATGGCTGCACGCGTCATGAGATTTTTCTGCATGACGGGACGGCGCAGGTCGAGATAGCGGTATTTCATACGGGTATCTTCGAGCGCGTCGGTTTCATCCGCAATGATCAGCGGCGTAACTTTTGCCGGGTTGACGATCTCAAAATCGGAAACGATGACTTCGATATCGCCCGTAGGAAGCGCCGGGTTCTTGTCCTGGCGTTCTTTTACAACGCCTTTTACATGAAGAACGTATTCCTGACGGACTTCTTTCAGGCGATCGTTGAAGCTTTCGTCAAATACGAGCTGCACGATGCCGGAGCGGTCGCGCAGGTCGATAAAGTTCATAGCTCCAAAGTTTCTTTTTTTGGAAACCCAGCCGACAAGTTCAACTGGAGTGTTTTCGTTCTCCAGACGAAGCTCGCCGTTGTGATGGCTTCGATTCATATCAGATAACCTCCTTAAAGGGAAAAAACAAAAGGAATTTGAAAATTAAAGGAATTGGAAAAGGGAATATAGACGGCAAAACGGGAAGGGAGGCTGCGATTCAGACTTTCTATACGCATTTCGCAGGCGTTATGCCGTTTTTGGATAAGGAAATGGATTCAGGTCAGGACGGGTAGTGTCAGCTTAGTCCTGATGATCGTGCGCTTCGTGCTCGTCATGGTCATGATCGTGCTCATGATGATGATCGTGACCGTGCTCATCGCCTTCTTCGAACTGACTGTCCATGAAGTCGATCAGCTCATCCGCATTCAGACTGGTCTGTTCGCGGGTCTGCGCGTTCTTAATCGTAACAGTGCGGTTTTTCGCTTCGTCTTCGCCGATCAGCAGCGTGAATTTGGCATGGGCGCGGTCTGCAGCCTTAAACTGCCCTTTGAACGATTTGCCCATGAAGTCCATGTCAGAACGGAATCCGTTGGCGCGCAGTTCGGTCAGAAGTTCAAACGCATAGCTGCGGGCTTCCGGATTGAGAACCATGACGTACGCATCCAGAGGCGGCTTTTCGCCAAGTTTAATGCCTTCCGCTTCCAGCGCGAGCAGAATGCGCTCTTCGCCAAGCGCCCAGCCGATGCCGGACATTTCCGGTCCGCCAAAATAGGGGATCAGGTTGTCGTAGCGGCCGCCGGCAAGAAGCGTAGCCTGGGCACCCATGGAAGGCGATTCGCTGACAATTTCAAAAACAGTATGCGTGTAGTAGTCGAGACCGCGAACCAGAGAAGGATCGACACGATACGGAATGTTCATTACATCGAGCAGATCAGTAACCGTCCTGAAGTATTCGCGGCTTTCCTCGTTGAGGTAGTCAGCCATGGACGGCGCGTTTTTCATGCAGTCCTTGTCGTGATCGACTTTGCAGTCGAGAAGACGGAGCGGATTCTGTTCATAGCGGCGCTTGCAGTCGGAACAGAGATCATCGACATATGGTGCGAAGTATTCTTTTAAAGCGCTTCGATACGCCGAGCGGGATTCGTCATCGCCAAGGGTATTCAGCAGAATGGTAATATGGTCAAGGCCAAGGGAACGCAGAATGGAGTAGGCGAGAACCATCGCTTCTACGTCCGAATACGGGCTCTTCAGACCAAGAGATTCGATACCGAACTGGTTGAAAATACGCAGACGGCCTTTTTGCGGACGTTCATGACGGTGCATCGGGCCGATATAATACAGCTTTACCGGAAGATCCGGCAGAGCGTACATTTTGTTTTCTACAAAGGAACGGACGACTCCTGCGGTTCCTTCCGGACGCAGAGTCAGGGACGTCGAAGAATTGGGAAGAGTAAAGGTGTACATCTCTTTGTTGACCATGTCGCTCGAATCGTTTTCGCGCTTGAAGACATTGGTGTGTTCAAAGATCGGGGTACGAATTTCATCAAAGTTGTAAAGAAGACAGAACTGACGGAATAAAGTTTCGAGCTGCTGCCAGGAGTAGCTTGCTTCTCCGTAAATATCCTGCGTTCCTCTCGGAATTTGGTAACTCATGTTTTCCTCCAGTTGACGGGCAGTTCAGCAGGGGCTGAACCGTACACTAAATCTTACTATATTTATTACGGTCATATAGCCTGAATTGAACAGACTCTGAAAAGGTTTTGCATTTTGTTCATCAAAACGGAAGGCCGTTTCCTTTCCGTCCGAAGATACTTCAAAAAAGCGGCAAGGGAAACGGGGCGAGCCCGGCCTTCCAAAAACTCCTGTTCAGAAAGGGCCTGTCCGCCTGCGGAATACCGAATTGAGGGAATGAAAAGCGAATTTCTTACCGTTCTTGCGTATTCTAAATACAGTTCTGTATTTTGGCGGTTCCAGCTGACAAACAGTCTGCTTTTAAAAACTGACGGAAGGCGGAACGAGCGCACCGTCCTGGACATCGTCAGTCTGTACACCGACAGATTGACAATTCAGAAAACGGCATAACCGTCTGCGCGCCTGTATACGAAAGAGTCAGCAGGCAGGAATCAGCAGACAATAGATAAGAATAGAAACATTATGAGCGGCCGGGTTCCGGCTTTTCATCGAAAAGCAAAAGATAAAAATCCAGAGCACAAGGATGCTGAGCGCCAGAATAACCGGCCTGAAAAGAGGGGATAGGATGAATGGTTCAGCGATTTTTAAACTGACAAGAAGTGCGCGAAAAGATTTTATTCTCGCCGTGATCTATGTTGCCATCGAGACTTTACTTGAAGTCATCACCCCGGTTTTGATGGCCGATATTATCGATATTGGCGTGATGCACCGGGATACGTCCATCTTTGTCAGCCGCGGTTTGGGGATGCTCGCTTGTGCAGCGGGTTCACTTCTTTTTGGTCTGCTCTATGCCAAAGCGGCAGCCCGGGCTGCGGCTACGGTCGCCAGCCAGATTCGACAGGCGCAGTTTGATCAGATCGAAAAGTTTTCGTTTGAAAACATCGACCGCTTTGAATCGTCGGGACTGATTACCCGACTGACGAGCGATGTCATGGTTTTGCAAAATACGATCACCAACGGCATTCGACCGATCGCGCGCGGCCCACTGATGCTCATTCTCGGCATCATCATGTGCTTTATCATCAGCTGGAAACTGTCCATCGTCTATCTGATCGTTTCGCCGATCATGGCTCTGCTGCTGATCTGGATCGTTTCGAAAGTCGCTCCGCAGTACCGGTTCATTCAGAAGACGGTCGATGCGCTCAATGAGGCAGTGGAAGAAAACCTGATTGCCATTCGTCTGGTGAAATCCTTTGTTCGTGCGGATTACGAAACAGACCGTTTCGACCGGGTCAACGAAGATCTGGCGTCTTTAATGCAGAAGACAAACCATCTGGCCTTCTTGAACCTGCCGCTCTTTCAGGCTTCGATGTATATCACGATTCTGGTTTTGCTGGCCATCGGTTCGATGATGATTGTGCAAAGCATGCTGGCTGTCGGTCAGCTGACCGGCATCATGTCCTACGTTCTGCAGATCATGAATGCCTTTATCATGATGTCCAATATCTTCCTGCTGCTGACCCGTTCCGCGGCTTCGATTCATCGCATTGAAGAAGTGCTCGACGAAAAGATTACAATGCACTCGCCCGAACAGGGAAAGCTGCTTCAGGACGGTTCGATCGATTTTGAAAACGTCAGCTTCAAGTATTCGAAAGAAGGCAGGGAAGACGTTCTGAGCGATGTGACGCTTCATATTCCTTCAGGAAGCCGGGTCGGCATTATCGGAGCTACCGGATCGGCCAAATCGTCTCTGGCCATGCTCATTCCGCGACTGTATGACGTATCGAGCGGCACTCTGAAAGTCGGTCAGGAAAACGTTCATGATCTGGACTTGAAGGCGCTTCGCGAAGATGTTGCCATGGTTCTTCAGAAAAACACGCTCTTTTCCGGAACGGTTCGCGACAACCTGAAATGGGGCAATCCAAACGCCAGCGACGACGAAATTCTGAAAGCGATCGATCAGGCTGGAGCCAGCGAACTGATCGCCCGACTGCCCGGCGGTCTTGATATGGAACTCGGCCAGGCCGGCGTCAACGTGTCCGGCGGTCAGAAGCAGCGTCTGTGCATTGCCCGCGCGCTGCTGAAAAAGCCGAAAATTCTCATTTTTGATGACTCGACTTCGGCAGTGGATACGAAGACGGATGCGCTCATTCGTAAAAATCTTGCCGAGATTCACGGGCTTACGCAGATCATCATTGCACAGCGCGTCTCTTCAATTTCACACTGCGATCAGATCGTGGTCATGGATCAGGGTCGTATTGTACAGACCGGCACCCATGACGAACTTTTGAAAACCAGCCCGATTTACCGGGAAATTTATGAAAGCCAGCAGGGAGGAGGTCAGCCGGATGAACAGTAAATCAAATGCATCCAGACCCAGAAACCGTCGTTCGGTCTTTCGGCGTCTGCTCAACTACATGGGCAATCACCGGCTGACGTTTTTTGCGGTCGGCCTTCTGGTTACCGTTTCCGGTCTGGCCAATCTGGCTGGAACGTATATGATTCGCCCGATCGTCAATACAGCCGGCGAGGGCAATACGAACGGCGTGATCCGGCTTCTGGTGATCATGGGCGTCATTTATCTGACCGGCGTACTCAGTGCGTGGGGCTATACGCAGCTGATGGCCAAAGGCGCCCAGCAGGTCGTCAAGGAAATCCGGCACGATCTGTTTGTCCATATGGAATCTCTGCCGATCCGCGTATTCGATACGATAAAACAGGGCGATCTGATGGCGCGCTTCACTTCGGATGTCGATACAGTCAGCGATGCACTCAACAACTCGTTTGCATCCATGATTCAGAACTTCATTCAGGCATTTGGTACGCTGCTTCTGCTTTTCGTGCTCAACTGGAAGCTTTCGCTGATCGTCGCTGTATTCTACCTGTTCATGTTCGCGTACGTTCTTCTCGCCAGCAAGACGAGCCGGAAATACTTCTCTTTCCAGCAGAAATACATCGGCGCGCTGAACGGTTTTGCGCAGGAAGCCATCCACGGTCTTCGCGTCATCAAAGTATTCAATCATGAAGACGCCAGTATGGAGCAGTTTAAGAAATACGATAAGAATCTCTATGCGGCTTCGAAAAAGGCGCTGTCCTATTCGCAGACGATGGTCCCCTTTATCGTTTCTGTTTCCTATATTAATTACGCCATTGTAGCGATTACCGGCAGCTACATGGTTCTGCAGGGTCAGGCGGACGTCGGTTCGCTGGCCAGCTATCTTGTCTTTGTTCGGCAGGCAGCAGCACCGATTAACCAGTTCGTTTCCCAGGCAACGCTTCTGCTTTCGGCCCTTTCGGGTGCGGAGCGCATCTTTGATTTTATGGACATTGCGCCGGAAGCCGATCAGGGACACGTGACCCTCGCTTACGGAATTCAGGACGAAAATGGCAAATGGATGGAAAGTTCCATTCCGCAGAAAAACTGGGTGTGGAAACATCCGCGCCCGAACGGTTCCGTGGAATGCGTACCTCTTCGCGGGGATGTGCAATTTCGTCATGTCGATTTTGGCTATGTTCCGGAAAAGCAGATTCTTAAGGATGTTTCGCTGTTTGCCAAGCCCGGTCAGACGATTGCTTTAGTCGGTGCGACTGGCGCCGGAAAAACGACGATTACCAACCTGCTCAACCGTTTTTATGACATTTCCAAAGGAAGCATCTTGCTGGATGGCATCGACATCAAACTGATCGCCAAAGACGATCTGCGCCGGTCGATGGCCATGGTTTTGCAGGATACGCATCTGTTTGCGGGAACGATTCTCGATAACATTCGCTACGGCCGTCTGAACGCCAGCGATGAGGAAGTCATCGAGGCAGCCAAACTGGCGAATGCCGATTCCTTCATCCGTCGTCTGCCGGAAGGCTACCATACGCGTATCAGCTCCGATGGAGCGAGCCTTTCCCAGGGTCAGCGGCAGCTGCTTTCCATTGCGCGAGCAGCCATTGCAGATCCGCCGGTGCTCGTTCTTGATGAAGCCACATCGAGCATCGATACCCGAACGGAAAAACAGATTGAAGAAGGCATGAAGCATCTGATGGATGGACGAACGACGTTTGTGATTGCGCATCGTCTGTCGACCGTGCGCAACGCCGACTGCATTATCGTGCTCGATCAGGGAAAAATCGTTGAGCGCGGCAGCCATGAAGAATTGCTCGAACAGAACGGCTTTTACGCCAGACTGTATAACGGCATGTTCGAACTCAGCTGATTGTTTTTGCAATTAGTAATACAGATCTCGCATGCGAAAGCGGCGGTTCCATACGACTTTCCCTAGGAAAGCGTGAAACCGCCGCTTTTTTACAGGATACAATGCACGGGGAAATGCTGCCGGAATGCCGGCGGCTGCGGAGAATTTCCGGAAGATTCGTTTCACACGTAGATCGGGCACGTCTTGCAAATATATACAGACGTTTAGTCCGGAAAAAAGCCGGTCCAGGACCGGCTAAATGAGAAATCGATGAGAGTTAAATCCAGGTTACTTTGCTTTCCTTGCCGGCGCGAACTTTAAGAATGTTCGATTTGTGCCGGTAGATGATCAGCGCGGTCAGCATCCAGCTCCCGGCGATCAGGAGCAGATCCTGCGAATTGGTCGACCAGTTCATGGAAAGAATCTGCAGGGAACTGGCGAGTGCCGCACAGATGGAAGCCACGGACACCCATTTGTATAAATACAGAATGATGAAGAACATCAGAAACGGAATGAGGAAATACAGTCCGTTATGGAAGACAAACAGGGAAATGCCAAACAGGAAGCCGTACATGCTGGCGACTGCCTTGCCGCCTTTGAAATGAGCAAAGATCGGATAGCAGTGACCGATGCAGCAGGCCAGTCCGCTGACCAGCGCGCAGGCCGGAGAAACGAGGGCGCCGATGCCAATGGCAGCAACAACTTTTAAGGCATCCATGAAAATGACGAGAACGCCGACCTTTTTGCCGAGAACGCGTCCCGCATTGGTACCGCCAGGATTGCCGGATCCTTTTTTACGCAGATCGGTATGGAAGAAGACTTTTCCGATGACCAGCGCGAACGGAATGGACCCCAGCAGATAGCCGATGATAAGACAAAGAATAAACCAGAAAATTTGCACAGATATTCACCTCTAAATATTCGTCTATCCCGATGCAGAGCATCGAATGCAGTTCCTGTTTCGAAAAGAAGCACAGGATCAAACGCGGGCAAAAGCCGACTGGAAAAGATGGCCTCCTGCTGCTTTAGACAGACAATTTACTGTACACCTATTGTATCAGTCCGAGCGATTTCTAGCCGTGCAGAAGGAAAAACAGATTTCCTGGTTTTCAGAGATCCTCGGGAAGAACCTGCTGCAGGACGCGAAAAACGTTTTCGCCCATGACTTTGGCAATGTCTTCTTCACTCCAGCCCGCTTTTTCTAAGGCGTCCGCCAGCTTCTGCATCTGCGAAGCGTCTTCAATTTCGACTTTGGAGTGAATGCCGTCAAAATCTGTACCGATCGCGCAGACGTCAATTCCGCCGGCTGCCCGCAGATGTTCAAGATGACGAATCATGTCTTCAAGCCGCGAGAGGTCTTCATCGTTTTCCCGTAAAAAGTCGGCACAGAAATTGAGACCGATCACGCCGCCCGTTTTGGCAATGGCGCGAATCTGCTCATCGCTGAGGTTGCGGCTGACTTCGCATAACGCCCGACAGTTGGAATGAGAAGCAAGGACGGGTTTAGAGGCCATTTCCATCACATCCCAGAACGCCTTGTCTCCAAGATGCGAGACATCGATTAAAATGCCGAGTTCTTCGCATTTGTGAACGAACTGTTTGCCGTGTTCGGTCAGTCCCTTTTCTGTTTCTACGCGAAAAAGGGGAGCCGGTTTTCGGTAATCGACATCCGCAAGATCCGCAAAGGAAATGTTGGGGTGACCGATCGCGTTTGGATAGTTCCAGGTCAGCGCAATGAGCCGAACGCCCATGCGCTGCCAGAATTCGAGCAGGTCCAGATCCTGAAACATCACATCGCCTTCTTCCAGAGAAAGCAGAACGCCAGTTTTCGAAGAGTTTTGTAAAGCATCCAGATCCTTGCGGGTAAAGATCGGAAGCAGAAAAGCACGATGTATGTGCATCTGCTTCTGAAATTCGTTCAGCAGACGAAGCGCTTCGTGTTCGGGCTGACGGCCGTTGCCGCGATCAGTAAACAGCGCAAACGTCTGCAGCGCCACGCCGCCTTTTCGAAGTTTTTGAATATCGATGCAAAGATCGTTTTTTGCCAGAGAGGCGTCCTGATTCTGATCGCGGCGTTCGCGCAAAGCGAGAATGGTATCGCAGTGCAGATCGCATACGGGATACGTTTTTGTCATGGATCGTTTTTCCTTTCCTGCCGGGTATGAAATCGAATCGAGAGGGATATGGACCCGGCTTAAACCGTGTTCGTCTTTGATTTTAACGGCTGCACAAAAACAGGCGATCCTCTCGAAGCAAAATGACAGAATTGTCTGAACCTGTACATTATCCAATCTCGTGTCCGTCCAAAAAGAGTTTTCCTTTTTCGAGGGGCGTGTAACGCGCTACTATATTTTCTAAAGTTTCTCTTTTGTGTTGTCCTTTCACGGACTGTACCCCGAAAAGTGGACACGAAAGAGAGGATCATCCTGGATCCTGCATATTTACAGAATTCCATAGAAAGGAAACAGTCCCTTAAGACCTTAAGAAACGCCAATGTATACGATTCGATTTGCGAAAAAGGAAGAGGCCAGAAGACTTCTGGAAATTTATAGACCGTATGTGGAAAACACGGCGATTACGTTTGAGTGGGATGTACCTACCCTCGAAGAGTTTGAACACCGTATTGAAACCATTCAGAAGCACTATCCGTATCTGGTTCTAGAAGAGAAAGGCAAAATCATGGGCTACGCCTATGTCGCTCCATTTAAGGAAAGACAGGCATACGCCTGGAGTGTCGAAACCAGCATTTATCTGGATCGAAATTCCCGTCACAAAGGGTATGGCTCCAGACTTTATGAGGCCCTCGAAGAAGAATGCCGCAAAGCTGGATTCATCAATTTTTACGCCTGTATTGCCATCCCTTCCTGTAAGGACGATCCGTATCTGAATCTGGACAGCGTTCGTTTTCATGAAGCCAGAGGATTTAAGGAGTGTGGCCGCTTTGACAACTGCGCGTTCAAGTTTGATCGTTCCTACGGCATCGTCTGGATGGAACATCGCATTCAGGACTATACGCTTCCTCCCAAACCGGTAAAGACGATCGGCTAAACCTGCCAGTCGAAACTTTGCACAGGCAAAAGAAAGGGAAGAAAAGAAAGGGAAAAGGGAAGACAAAAAGAAAAGAGGCATAAGAAAAGGCTGTTCATGCAGGAATGCACGGGCAGCCTTTGGCATTATTTTGATCTGAATAAGATTTTGTGCTGGCTTATTCTGGATGGGAAATGGATTGGAATTATTCAACAACCCACCAGGCAACGCCTTCACCGAGCCATCCGCTGGAAATGAGGAATACATTTTCCTTGCGGCTTGTTGTGAAGTGGTGCGAGCCGGCCTGATCGGCGTTCGGATTGTATGTACGGAATACAGGTACGCCTTTTCCAAGCGCGTTGGAGTACCAGGCGATGCCTTCATATTTCCAGCCGAGATCGGTAAGAACGTTCATTTCCTGCTCATCGAGCGTGAAGTGATGATCGCGGTTGTTCGGGTTGTACAGACGGTAAACCGGTTCGCTGGATGTTTCCGGGGAAACCCAGGCCAGACCTTCATCATACCAGCCGATCGCGGACAGGTAGTTTTTCTCGCGGACATCCTGAGTAAAGAGGTGTTCGCCCGTGTTCGGGTTGTAAACGCGGTAGAGGTTTACCGTTGGGCCAACTTCTTCTTCTCCGCCGGTATCCACGGTTTTGTCGAAGGTATAGGTGTAGGCAGCATCGTATTCCTCATTGGAGAGAACAATGCCGTTTTCATCGGTGTTGATTTCTTCGGTCCAGCGGCCTTTGCTCTGGTCAAAGCCTTCGAGAGCAACCATGCCGGTTGGAATGAGAGACGCATCGAGGGTACCAGCAGCGTGTGCGCCGTCATTGGTTTTCACCATGTCCATGTCGATCTCTACGACTTTCGCATCGGCGGAACCGTCATCCCAGTTACCGTTTTCTACATGGAAAGCCACTTTGCCGGACGGTACGTCCAGTTCGAGACCGGTCTGGTCAATTACGCCGGTGAAGCGAATCGGAACGATCAAGGCCATCCAGGGATCCAGGTCAATGTTTCCGTGGAAGGTTGAGGTGCTCAGAATCGCCTGACCGCCTTTCTGGAAGTTTTCGTCCTTAATGAAGAGCGCGCCTTCTGGAGAGTAGGCATGGATTGTTTTCGGCTGTGTTGTTTTGTCGTCATCGAGCGTCTTGCAGGATACTTTGCCTGTTCCGTTTTCGTTGATTTCAAAGCGAACGGTGATTGTACCGGTCGTCGCATCATAAGAAGCCTGGGTACATTTCATGAACTTGAAGAAGCCTTCGGCAGCTGCGCCGCTTCCTTCTTCAAATACCTTCTGCCATGCCGATGTGTCGCAGAGAATGTCTTCGTTTACCGATACGATTTCCGGATTGATCTGGAACGTATAGGTGTAGCTTCCCTTGAGGGATTTTGTGTAAAACTGAGGTTTGCTGTTGGCCATGATGTACGCCAGACGGAAGGTTCTGTAGCTGTTCCATACGTTGGTCATGTCCAGATCGCCGCCGATCTGCACCTGACTCTGACCTTTACCTGGCTGATAGAGCAGGGAGTCCATCGGAGTGCCATCTACTAGCGTATCGATCGTCAGATCGCAGTTTACGTCGGTACCTTCGCGGTATGTCGCAGGAAGGTCACTGGCCAGAATCATTTTTTCTTCTTCCGAAAGCGTTTCGTTGATGTCAGCCTGGCTGTTTTCCGACAGGGTGAAACTTTCCATCTGAGTCATTTCCTCTTCCTGAGCAAACGCCTGAACCGGAGAGAGGGTCATTGCAGCGGTGCTAAGGATCATAGAGGTACTCAGAGCAAGTTGTAAAAATTTGTTCTTTTTCATATCATTTCTCCTATAAATCGCTGTATTTGAATTGAACTTGCGTAAACAAGTCGCAATCACTTCGTATTCTAAGTATTATAATATAATTTAATATTCATTCATCGATGCGACGCAAATCATATCATGAAGCCATACTCCATGCGACATGAATACTGCATTTGAAAGCGGATCATATAATTTCACACAAAGGATACAAAATTGTTCGAATAGCAAATAAAGATCACATTAATGAAAAGAAGCGCAGCCGGCCTGCGCTTCTTTTTTGAAGAATATGGGAAAGACGACAGTCCGAAAGACTCGCCTGTGCCCGGAACATCCTTCTCAAAACCAAAGAAAAAGATCGGCCGTTTCCATTGCCGATCTTCTGGTCTGTCTCATTCCTGTTTGGTCGGTTCGAACAGACGGGAAGTGCTGTTTAGATTGCTGATTCCGGTATCCAGGAAAAGCCGTCTGTTCAATTTCGATCTTCGGACTGGATCCATTTTCTATTTTCCGAATGCATCCATCAACAGACGGAATTCCTCTTGTGCCTGGCGTTATTTCCGATCTGTCTCATCCCGTTCGTGGATCGGACCTTATTTCGCTGCGCTTACTGTCTCAGGCTTGTTTCTCTCCGTTGGCAGAATGAGCGTCGGACTGATTTCGTATCAGGCGATTTTTTCGTCGGTCCAGCCGGCATCGCGGGTATGTCAAAAATTTTGTGTAAATTCGTTTTTTGGTAGTTGAAACATTTGGCCGTTTCGAAGGCTCAAAACACCTCGCTGGACGAGGAGCGAGTGAAAATTTCTGGAGCGGCCCTTTATAGCGGGCGCCCCTCTTGCTAGACTTGTGACGTCCCTGCCAGGGTGGCATTTTTTCGACGGCGGGGACGTCTTTAGGGGGTGCAGGGGGAGCGGGGACCCGCTGTAAAGGGTTTAAGCGGAAGAAAATTTCATGAGCGGATTTCGGATCTGCCGCTTATCTGGCTGAGTACTTCTCCAGCCTGGCGCCCAGTTCTTCCTCGCACAGGAGCTGATTGCGTACCATTGCCCAGTTTTGAACCGTTCGTCCCTGCCATTTCTTCTCAAGCTCCACAATGCGTAGATACAAAGCCTTATAAACTGAATCCTCATTTGG
>NZ_JAHDSX010000028.1:0-31201 GCF_020969955.1 Allobaculum fili
TTTGGAAAGGGGGAAAAATGACCCCCTTCAAGCTCCGCTGGATTATGGCCTGAAGGGCCCGCGATTTTTGTCAATAATCTCATTTGTACAAGTTTTGAAACTTCCTAAACTTCCTGCCACAAAAAAAAGACAAATTATCTCAAATGGATAATTTGGCAATCTACAAAACCGTTAACCGAATGGCATTGTCTTCGAACTGAATTCTCAGGAATTCGAAACGAAGACGTTTATCTTTTATCTAAAGCAAATTTGGACGGAGCAGGAAAGCTGTGTCAGAAAAGGTGAGGCAGCTTGAGAAACTGCTTTCCGGGCGCTATGCGGAACGTACGAATTACTGTTCGTTTTCCGACAGATCGAGACGCGCCTTTCCGGTTTTAAGCGCCGTTTCGATGACATGCGCATCCGGATCGATATAAATGGTTTTGAACGATTTCATCGTCGTAAAGCCGGGGCCTTTTCCCGGAACCTTCCTGAGCTGGTTAATCCGGGTGTAGTCGACCGGCACGCTCGAAGAATAGCGGCCTTTGGAAAACCAGGCGGCCAGCATGGCGCAGAAGCGAATTTCTTCTTCACTCGGATGTTCGCTCTGCAGCACGACATGGGAGCCGTGATAATCCTTGACGTGAAACCAGAGATCGCTGCGTCTGGCCAGCGTCCAGGTAATGTACTGGTTCTGGAGATTGTTCTTGCCGGCGTAAATGGTCGAATCGCCCATTTTCAGAACGACGATATTGGGCATCTTTTTCTTCTTGCGCCGCATCGCATCTTTTTTGAGATGCAGAACATGCCGGTCCGCCAGTTCCTGGCGGATTTCCAGAACGTCATCGGCGCTGCAGTATTTGAGCTGCTCGGCAAGCATCTGGAAGTATTCGAGCTGATTGGCGCACTGCTCCACCTGCTCGGCGAGAATTTCGCGACCGCGCTTAAGCTTGCGGTACCTGTGATAGTAAATGTTCGCGTTGTCCTTGATCGAATAGCGCGGATCCAGATCGATTTCCAGCTTATCGCCGGTATCGAACGATTCCAGCGTCACGTGCGAAGACTTTGGCAGATCGAGATGGGCAAACAGCGCGTCGCCGATCTGACGCATTTCGTCATACCCGTACGATTCTTCCAGCGACTCTTCCAGACGCGGGAGCTTTTTGGACAGCTTGCGGATTTCTCGATCCACGGCTTTGAAGACATCGCCGCACTGCAGGGAAATGCGCCGGCGGTTTTCATCGGCTTCAAACTGCGTTTCCAGCCCTTCCATCAGGGGGAGGGACGTCCAGGGCGTCTGGAGATGTTCAAAGGGAAGCACATGGAATTCCTTGCCGGTCCGATACAGAAGATCGGAATGCGTCATCTCGTCGTAAATTTCTTCATACGTCTGTCCGTTTTGCATGCGGTACAGAAATTCACGGGAAAGCGCGGGCGAAAAGCCTTCAATCTGGCTGACCAGTGAACGGTCCGGATCGATCGTAACCGGCGGTTCGGGCATCTGCCGTTCCGGTTTTTGCGGCAGCGTGTAAAGCGCCCCCGGATGCAGCAGACGCTTGGAATTTTCGTAGACCGGAATTCGCTTGAGACAGTCGATAATTGTCTGGTCTCTGGAATCGACGAGAATCAGGTTGGCATATTTGCCCATCATTTCCGCATACAGATCGTATTCGACGCGATCGGAAAACTCATTGGACGCCACGATATGAAAACGGACTATCCGGTCGTATCCCATCTGTTCAATGGCTGTGATATAGCCCTGCGAAATGCGTTTGCGCAAAAGCATGACAAAGGGGGAAGGATTGGGCAGAACGTCCTTGTTTTTTTCGTCCAGATAAAGACGGCACGTGTTGGAATGCGCGCAAAGCGCCAGCCTGGCGCTGCCTTTTTGCGGCTTATGCAAGAAGAGCAGAATCTCTTCATCGCTAAGACTCTGAATTTTTCCAATTTTGGCTCCTTCGTATTCCTGAAGCTTATTTACGACGCGTGAAAGCAGAAGACCGTCAAAGGGCATACGCCTACCTCCTTGTCCGCTTGGGACTGATTTTTATAAAAGAAATGCAGAAATTTCTTCAAATCCTGAATTCTCGTATAGTATAGAGAAAATCCTGATGCAAACAAAACGACAGGAAAATAGAGCAGCGCAGCCGCATACGCCAGCGTCTGGCGGGGGCAGCGGTTCTTTTCCTGTTCTGCGGCTTTTCTTACAGCAGCTATGCGTCAATGGACGTGCGGCATAGGAATGGAAGTTCGCAGATTCCCGTTTTAAAATCGCGGTATTTTCCCGTTCTGGCTTCAGAGTTTCTGGAAGAGCACGAAATTCCGTATTTTTCATTCGGCCGGTTTTCTTTTTTACTGGTCTGGCTCACGCCAATCCGAAAAAGAAACGAATACGAAACATGCCTTAAACAATACAGAAGCGGATGAGCAGCTGTGAATGGTCTGTGCAAACAGAGCAGCCTTCAGCCAGAACGTGCAGGAAAGCGCAAATTAAAATCAGACAGAAGGAAGGATTACAATGAACGACACAAAACACGATGCCCGCATTTACATTCTCAGCGGCCCAAGCGGGGTAGGAAAGCGGACGATCCGGGAAAATCTCGACATGGATGCGCTGAATATGGTCAATTCCGTATCGTGGACCACGCGCGATCCGCGCCCGGAAGACATCGAAGGCGTTACCTATCATTTCGCAACGCCGGAAGAATTTGAAAAAGCCGCAGCCAATGATGAATTTGCGGAACACGCCGGCTTTGCCGATCACGCGTATGGAACCCCGCGTTCGGAAATCGAGAAAAACCGGAAAGCTGGACGCAATGTCATGCTCGAAATTGAAGTGCAGGGCGCGAAACAGGTCATGAACAACTACCCGGAAGCCGTTTCGATTTTCCTCGTTCCGCCTACGCTTGAAGATCTTGAAAACCGTCTGCGCAGCCGGAGCACGGAATCGGAAGAAGCCATTCAGGCAAGACTTGCCAGAGCCAGAGAAGAAATGGCCATGCAGGGTGAATACCAGTATGTCGTTGTCAACGACGACGCGCAGAGAGCGGCCGATGAAGTGGCATCCATCATCCGAAAGACAGCGCTCTAAAAAGGCAAGAATAAAGGGAAAATCACTTCTTTGCCCATTGACTTTTCAGGGCCTTTGCTTGAAGGTCCTTGCCTGCAGTGCTAAACTGATCGTGTTATCAATCCCAAGGGAGCGGACATCCGCTCCCTTCGATTTTGTAAGGAGAGAGAATGGATAATCTGAAAACCCTGATTGAGCCTGCCCTGAAAGAAAAGGGCTGCATGTTGTATGAGCTCGAATGGGACACCAAAATGAGGCCCCCGATTCTTCGCGTCATGATCGACCGTGAAGACGAGCCCATTGATCTCGACATCTGCGCCGAGTGTTCCGAAGCACTTTCCGTGCTGTTAGACGAAGCGGACGCGATCCCTGGCGAATATATGCTGGAAGTATGCTCCCCAGGCGCTGAACGGCTCCTGAAAACCGAAAAGCAGATCCAGAACCAGGTCGGCAAGTATGTACGGATCGAACTGATCCAGGAGCAGGATCACGTCAAGGAAATTTTCGGCAAACTCGATGCGGCGGATGAGAACGAACTGAAAATCAGCACGTTTATCAAGGGCCGTCCGAAAAAATACCAGGTCAGACGAGACAATATCGCGCACATTCGCAGCGCTGTAAAAGTTTAATACAGAGGAAGATATGCCTAACAAAGCAATGAAAGAAAAGAAACCAACAAAAACCAAACGCAATTCAAAATCCAGGGAACTCGAAGCGGATGCAAAAACAGCGCAGGAAGCGCTCGAAGCCATCAAGTCCTTCCGCAATCTCTCGCCGGAAGTTCTTACCTCCGCTCTCAATGACGCCATCGAAGTCGGCTACCGCAAATCCCACGGTCTGAAAACCGCGAGAATTCGTACCGAACTCGATCCCAAGGGCGGCCTGAAGGCCTTCCGGATCTGGGACGTTGTGGAAACGGTAGAAGATCCGGAAACCCAGCTCGATGTCGAAGAAGCCAAGGACATTACCCCAAATCCGATCGTGGGCCAGGTTCTTGAAGAAGAAGCCGATATCGAAGACTTCGTTCGCAACGATATCTCGACCGTAAAGAGCGTTATGCTCCAGAAATTCAAGGATGCTGAAAAACAGGAAATTTTTGAAGAGTACCGTGACCGCGTCAGCGACATGGTCGACGGTCTGATTCATTCCGTAGAAAATAATTTCGTCATGGTTCGTCTGGGCGCCGATCAGGAAGGCAAGCTTCAGCCCGGTGCAACCGACGCCGTCATGCGCAAATCTGACCAGATTCCTGGTGAAGAGTACATCGAAGGCAAAATGATCCGCGTGGTCATCACAAAAGTCGACAAGGAATCCAAGGGCGCCATGGTAATGGTCAGCCGTTCCTGCAACGACATGATCAAGCGCCTGTTTGAAAAGGAAGTCGCCGAAATTTCTTCCGGAACGATCGAAATCAAGGCGATCGCCCGCGACCCGGGACTCCGCGCCAAGATGGCCGTCATTTCCAACAACGAAAACATCGATCCGATCGGTGCCTGCATCGGTCCGGGCGGAAGCCGTGTCCGTGCAGTATCTTCGAATCTGAACGGGGAGAAAATCGACATTTTCGAATGGTCCGACGATCTGCAGCAGCTCGTAGCCAACGCGCTCTCGCCTGCGCAGGGTGTTCAGATTTTCCCGCATGAAAAAGCCGCCGATAAACTCGGCAGCGAAAAAGTCCGCCGCTCCACACGCGACCGCAATCCGAACGACGATTCCCGTACGCTGGTTGCTGCCGTACCAGACAATCAGCTGTCCCTGGCCATCGGCAAAAAAGGACAGAACGCCCGTCTGGCGTACAAGCTGACTGGCTACCGCATCGATATCCGCTCCCAGAGCGAACTCGATGAACTTGGTATCGACTGGAGAGGGTACGTAGAAGAAATGCATCGCGAGTACGAAGAAAAGAAAGCCCGCGAACGCGCCTACAAGCAGCAGAAGCGTATCGAAGAACTGCAGAACTCCAACGAACCGACCGCCAATATCGCCGATGTAGCCGACTACGACTACGATGTCGATTACGACGATCGTCACCTCGACCGCATGGATACGCTCGCCAGCCGCGAAGCGCAGTACGAAAGCGAAGCCGAACCGGCAAACGAAGCGCCGAAAACCGCAGAGTCCAGTGTCAGCGTTAAGGAAAAGGAACTCGACGAAATGGAAGAAGCGGCACGCATCGCCAAGGAAAAACGCAAATCGCTCAGCGAAAAGCGTACGACGTACGTGTCCAAGTTTGAATCTGCTGCCGAAGCGCCAAAAGCTGAACCCGCAAAACCCGCTAAACCTTCCAAAGGCAAGGATGACGCGAAAAAAGAAAAAGACGAGCGCCGCAAGGAACGCAAGAAACCGGCCTTCAACGTACTTCATCCGATTTACACCGATGAAGAGCTCGCTGAAATCGAAGACAACGAAATCGAAGAAGAAGAAAATCGTTACAGCGACGATATCGACTACGAAGATTACGATTCCTACTACGAAGAATAAGCGGATCGCTTCTTCTTCTGAAAACTTGCACAGACCTGTATTCCAAGGACAGCACAGGCTATTTCTTTTCAAAACCTGTGTGTCTGTGTAAACTTGTCAAAGCGGTCTGAAAGACCGCAAGTCAGGCAGAGACAGCCTTAGCCTGATGGCATATCCATATTCTGAATTTGATTTCCATCCCAGGAGGGGGAATCCAATCCGAAACTGGAACCGAATATGCCAAGTAAGCCCTGACTGGAAAGGAGATCGATCGCCATGAGAAAAATTCCGATGAGAAAATGCGTCGTGACGCAGGAGAGATTTCCCAAAAAGGATCTGATCCGGGTCGTGCACACCCCGGAAGGGGAAGTGCTCGTCGACGCGACCGGCAAGAAAAACGGCCGCGGCGCCTATATCCAGAAATCTATGGAAACGCTGGAAAAAGCCAAAAAGAACAAAGCGCTCGCCAGAGCCCTCGAGTGTGAGATTCCAGATGCGGTCTATGAAAAACTGGAGCTGATGATCCGTGCCGGCTGATGCGACGGTTTCTCTTTTAGGACTCTGTATTCGAGCCGGAAAGTTTGCTAAAGGCGATGCCCTGATTCCCGCAATCTCTTCCAGAAAAGCAAAAGCGGTCGTAATCAGTTCCGCCTGCGGTGCAAACCGGACGAAAAAACTGCATGACAAATGTTCGTTTTATTCCATACCGTGCTACACCCTCGAAGCCGATCGCTACGATCAGCTTGGCAGCAAAGCCGGAAATTCCATCGCCATTCTCGACGCCGGATTTGCCAGAGGGATCGAAAAGTACTTAACGCCCGATCCCCTCGCCAAACGTGAAGAAACGCAGGATGGAGAATCTTTGTCATAAAAAGAATTTACAAATTCCCTTCGCAAGTCTGTCTATTTCGATGTTCGTACTGGAGTGATTCAAGCTTGAGTACATTCCGAGTACGCCGTAAAAGACAGAAGAGCGAAGTCTTCCCAGAAGCATAGGAAAAACAGACTGTCCGCCTTTGGACAGAACTTCTGTTTTCGTTTTTAGAAAAGGATGGTGATTGAATGGCCAATAAGCCAGCAAGACGCAAGCCGGGAAACAATAACCGGAATCGTAACAACAACAATCGCGGAGGATCGCGCAATAACAATAACAACCGCCCTTCCAGACCGAGAATCGAGTATCCAAAGGAAATTACCTACTCGCTTCCGATCACGGTCGGTGAACTTGCCGAACTGATGAAAAGAAACTCATCTGAACTGATCAAGTTCCTTTTTCTGCTCGGTAACATGTGCACGATCAATACGCCGCTGAGCGATGACGAAATCGAACTGATTTCCGAAGAGTTCAAGGTGAAGGCCAACAAGGAAGTTGTTGTTGACGAAGATGATATCGAAGACCAGATTGCCAACCGTGAATTCGATGAGAAAGATCTTAAACCGCGTCCGCCTGTTGTCACCATCATGGGTCATGTCGATCACGGAAAAACTACCCTGCTCGATACCATTCGTTCCGCCCACGTCGTAAAAGGCGAATTTGGCGGAATTACCCAGCACATCGGTGCCTACCAGGTCAGCCTGAACGGCCGTAAGGTTACGTTCCTGGATACGCCGGGTCACGAAGCGTTTACCGCCATGCGAGCTCGCGGTGCCCAGATTACCGATATCGTCGTTCTGATCGTCGCAGCCGATGACGGTGTCATGCCGCAGACGAAAGAGTCGATCGACCACGCCCGTGCAGCCGGGGTACCAATCGTCGTTGCCGTCAACAAGATCGATAAACCAGGTGCCAACCCGGACCGTGTCATGAGCGAACTCGCCAACGAGGGCGTCATGCCGGAAGAATGGGGCGGCGATACGATTTTCAACCAGATTTCCGCACGCAGCGGTCAGGGCGTAAACGACCTGCTCGAATCCCTGCTTCTCGTTGCCGATATGCAGGAGCTGAAAGCCAACCCGGATGCAGCCGCCAGCGGTACCGTTATTGAAGCCAAGCTCGATAAAGGCCGCGGACCGGTCGCTACGCTGCTCGTTCAGCAGGGTACGCTCCACTCCGGCGATTCTCTCGTTGCCGGAACCGCCTATGGCCGTATCCGTAAGATGACTTCGGATAAGGGTATGGAACTCAAGAGTGCAGGACCGTCGACTCCAGTCGAAATTATCGGTCTGAACGAAGTGCCGCGTGCAGGCGATGTGTTCATGGTTTACGATTCCTATAAAAAGGCTGCTGAGATTGCCGGTCACCGTCAGTCCAAGCAGATTGAATCGGAACGTGCTTCTTCCTCTGCCCGCTCTCTGGAAGATATGGCCCGCATGATCAGCGAAGGCGATATGAAGGAAATCAACGTCCTCATCAAAGCCGACGTTCAGGGTTCTGCAGAGGCCCTGAAAGCCTCGATCGAAAAGCTGGCTGTGGATACCGTCAAAGTCAACGTCATCCGTTCGACCGTCGGTTCCATCACCGAATCGGATATCATGCTCGCTTCCGCGTCGAACGCCATCATTTACGGATTCAACATCCGTCCGACAGCAGCCGTTCGTAAGAAAGCGGAAGAAGAAGGCGTGGAAATCCGACTGCACAACATTATTTACAAGGCACTTGAAGAACTTGAAGGCCTGATGAAAGGCATGCTCGCCCCGGTTTACGAAGAAGTCGTTACCGGTCAGGCAGAAGTTCGTCAGATTTATAAGGCATCCAAAGTCGGAACCATCGCTGGTTCGTACGTAACCGACGGCGTGATTCGCCATAACTCCTCATGCCGCCTGATCCGCGATGGCATTGTTGTCTACACCGGCAAGCTGGGATCCCTGCGTCGTTTCGATAAGGACGTGAAGGAAGTCAGCCAGGGCTTTGAATGCGGTATGACAATTGAAAACTTCAACGACATCAAAGTCGGCGATATCATTGAAGCTTTCGAAGATCAGGAAGTTAAAAATGACGCTTAAACAGGACAGAATGGATCAGATCCTCAAAAAGGAGATCAGTCGGATTCTTCAGTTCGAACTGAAAAACCCGAAACTCGGCTTCGTGACCGTTACGGATGTGGAATGCACCCGCGATATGTCGCAGGCGAAAGTATACGTCTCCTTTCTGGGAAAACAGGAACGCAATGATGCCGGAATGAAAGTGCTGCAGGCCTCGAAAGGCTTTATCCGCAGTACGCTCGCCCGCAACATCAAAGCGCGCAAGATGCCGGATTTGATTTTTGTTCAGGATACCTCTCTCGATCAGGGCCGCAAGATCGACTCGATTCTGAGTTCTCTGAATAAGAACAGCAGCGAAACCATGGCATCCAAAGAAGCCAGAGAAGCGAAAGCCCACGCGGCTGACGCAGAAGAGAAAACCGAAGAAAACTAAGGCTTTCTCTTCTGGACGCATTTGACCCATAGAAATGAAAAATAAACCGCAAGGCAGGAAGAGTTCTCTTTCTGCCTTCTTCGTATCGCTGCTGTACGGACTTTTTGCTGGATCGCTCTTTCTTTTCCTGATCGTTTTTGCCGGCGATTTTGAGATCATCTGGAAACAGGCCATATCCTCTCCGGCACTGATCGTTCCCTCGCTGACCGTGGGGGGCACGGTTTTTCTCTTTTTCCTGTTTCGAAAGCGTAAAATTCTGTCTTTTCTCATTTCGGCAGCGGGCGTGGCGGCGTTTTGCGGCTATTTCGTCTATCTGCTTCATACGCCGGTTCCGTTTATTCAGCTGATTACCGTGCGCGACTCGGCTGTCCAGCAGACGCTGCAGCAGTCCTCATCCCTCTTTGAAAACTGCGTGCAGGAAGGCAATGAACATCCGGCGGTCTATTTTGAAGTGAGCGATCAGGCATCTATGCCGGGCGACGCGGAAAAGAAGGCGATCGTGCAGATGATTCACGAACTGCCCTCCGCTCTGAAAAAGCAGGCGGCTGGAATTTATTTTCTGAGCGAAAACTCGTTCAACCAGGCGATCGAGCAGGAGACGAATATTGATGCAGCCGGTTTTTCACGTGCGTCCAACTTCACCGCCGCCATCAAGGTGCCGGATCTGAACCGGTCGGAATACCTTACGTATTTTCGAAACGGAAGAACATGCAGTCTTTCCAGTCCGGAAAGCTTTAAGGAGACGATCGTTCACGAACTGGTCCATTTGGCGGATGTACGAACGCACGGATCGACGCTGCGCATATCCTCTTTGCCGCGCTGGAAAGAAATTTATGAGACGCAAAAAGATCTCTTCGGTGAATATGGAGCGACGAACCGCAGCGAATTTTTCGCGGAAGCCGGCGTCTACTATTTCCTGTATCCGGATTTATTAAAAGAAATGAGTCCGGCCGTATATGACTTTTTCTTCGAATATCTCGGATAGAAATCTTACTTTCTTCTTCTGCGGGAACGTCTTTCGTGCTCTGCCTGTATAATCCACAACTGTACAAATTTCTTTGAATGGTTTTCTCTGTTTTCGAACAGAGAAAGCCGTTTTTCATTTCTGTGAAATCGTTTTTAGAACGGCTGTCAAAAGGAAACAGGCAAGAAAGATAAATTTAAAGAAATCAGACAATCGATTGTACATATTGATTGGAGGAAATTTTCACAATGACTGCTTCGGTATAATTCAGATAAATTCTGCAAAAGAGAAAGGAAAACAACGATGAACAGAAAAACTGTATTCAAAAAGGTTTCTGTCCTGGCTCTTGCGCTGTCCATGACGATGACAACCCCTGCCTACACGCTTGTAATGCCGGTCCTTGCCAGTGAAGAAACCACCCTGAAAACAGAAGTACAGATTACCGATCTGACGGTGAAATCCGGTCTGAAAAAAACGGATCTGTCCTTTACGCTGCCCGAAAACGCCGACAGCGCACTGACGTACAAAGTGTATCGCGGAACCAAAGTCGATGAACTGAGCGAAATCGGAACCGCCAGCGTATCGGAAGGAAAGGGCACCTTTACCGATACCGACAGCGTCACAGACAAACTGTATTTTTATCGGATTCAGGCGGGGGATGCCAGTCAGAGCGTTGCCTCCGAAGTGCAGTACAGCCAGACGGCTGCTGGCATGGATTCAATCGCCAACGCCCCGTTTTATAAAGATACGTCCAAAATCGAGTTCGATAACAGCACGTTGGTCGAGCTGACCCCCGAAGAAATCAGCACCTTCCGGGATATGGACAAACCGACGATTTTCGTAAAAGCTGCGCCTAAGGAAAACGTGACCCATACCCAGATGTTTTTCATGGCCAAGGATACGGCGGGAGCAGGCGGCAATGCAAACCGGATTTACTTTCAGCTCAGTAAAATTGCTGACAATACGTATCAGCCGCAGTTTGCCTGGAACGGTGTCGCCTATGCGGGAGATGTCTCACGCTTCAAAGGCGGCGAAACGCATATCTGCGCTCTGGGCTATACGTCCGATAACAAGATTTCTCTAGTCAGTGACGATCCCGCACAGTCGCGGACCCAGTTTACACGCGAGGCGACCGGCTTTAAGGCAATTAACAATCTGGATGAAGCCACGCTCGGCGGCTGGAAAGTCAGCGGTACACCTGCGACAACAAATTATTTTGAAGGAACGATCGATTACGTAGCCATTACGGATGAGGCGATCAGCGAGCAGGAACTGCGTTCTTTTGTAACCTACAAGCCTGAGACCAGAACTTTCTCCATCGCGCTGGATGCAGGAGAGGGAAGTCTTGAGGCCGAGATGCCGTCTGTAACCAAAGCGGCAAGTGCCGTCGTTCTGACCATTCCCGAAGCCGCGCCAACCAAAGCGGGCAGCACCTTTACCGGATGGACGGCCAACGGAAAATCGTATCAGCCTGGAGAGCCTGTTATCCTCGATGCCAATGCGCCTGTGCTGTCTTTACAGGCGGCGTATCAGGATGACGGCACGACCGATCCGGAAGAACCCGATCCCGTTACGCTTCCAGTTCTTCAGGCTAAAGGCCGTTATCAGGAAACGGTTCTCTCGATCGAGCGTCCGCAAGACGATACGAAAATTTACAGTATTCTTCGTGCCGAAGAAGAAGGCGGAACGTATGCGCAGGTCGGAACGATCGATGGATCTTCCTATTCGTTTATTGATACCGGTCTGACCAACGAAAAAGCGTACTTTTATAAACTCCAGAATGGAAATACGATCTCGAATGCAGCCGTAACGGCCACGCCGGGCAAAACCGCCTTTATCAAAAATGCGGAAGCGCATAAAACGCTGGCCGAAAACGAACAGAGCTTTGATGGATCCCGTACTGTTTCGATGAGCGATCAGCTCGATGCCGTTAAAGATCTCGAAGACGGATCGATCATTCTCCGCTTCAAAATGGACGAAGCTGGAGCGGAACGCTATGCCTTTACCGCCTCCAGCAGCAGGAACCTCATTAACAGCGGTCTTCCCAACGCCAATAACCTGCTTTATATGGGGCACAACGACAAGGGACAGGCACGGGTGAACATCAATGCCCTGCGCGGAGCAGCCGGAAGCAATCTGAGTGATGGACAGTGGCATACCGCCGTTCTCGCTTCCGATACCGCAAGCGGATTTGATGCGTATCTGGCTGTCGATGGCAATGAGATCCTCTCTTTTGCGGATACGACCGGTACCAATGCGAAAGCCTTCCTGAAGGGAATTTCTGAACTCGATCGTCTGGAAATCGGCGGCTATACCGGCGCCAGCGGTGTGGAATCCGGCTTTAAGGGCGACATCGAGTACGTTTCAATTTCTTCCCAGAAACTGACGAAGGAACAGGCCAAGGCGCTTTCGATGGAATCTTCCGCCAATCTGCGCAGGGACATGTTCTCCAATTCCACCGAAAACACCTGGCTCTTTGTCGGCGGAGCGGATACGGAAGGCGACTTTGATCAGATCGGCGATATTCGTCCGTACTCCAATCAGTTTGAAGAATTCGTTCGCTGGGACAGACGAAGCGATAACGGCTTTGCGACGATGCGTTACGTCACAAACGGTGCAGCCGCCGGAAATGATCTGAAAAAAACGATCGAAAAACTCGACCGACAGCTGCAGGTCGTTCATCCGCGCGCCGTTGTGTATCTCTCATCCAAAGAAGATCTGGATGCCTATGCGACCGCTTCGGACAAAGCCGCGTGGATTGCCGGCTATAAAGCCGACCTGAAGACGCTGCTGGACAAAGCGACCGCTTCGGACGGAGTGAATACGTATCTCGTTTTACAGACACCGTATGTTACCGAGGATGCATCCAATCCCGATGCACAGAAGGTACTTGCCGATGCGATGAAAGACTTCCGCAGTTCGCTTTCCAGCGAACTGGCCGGTCATGTTCTTATCGTCGATCATTCCAGTCAGCCGCTCGCCAATTCTGCCGATCAGCCGACCGTGAAAAACGGGCTTCTGACCGGACTTGGCCAGTACCGCCTCGCTAAACAGTTCGCACAGACCGTTTATGGATCCAGCAATTTCGCCTGGGGCGAAGACTATATTGACTCGCATGTCCTTTCGGATATTCCTGTCTATAAAGCTCTTGCAACGGCTCCGTTTACAGCCGATTTCACCGGGGCTGACGGACTGAACGTGACATTAGGTAGCGCTTCGGTATTTGAAGGCAGAAACTATGTTCTCGAAGCACAGGGCGAAGATCTGAAACTTACTGTTCCGGTCGAAGCGGGAAAGACAGTCACGCTTCCTGTATCCGAGGGCACCTGGACGCTGACCTGTGTCGAATCGAACAAGAATTCCCGAACACAGTCGTATTCCATTTCCAAAGGCCAGACTGCGGCTTCGCTTGTCCCCGTTAAAATGGACGAAGCCGACAAAACGGAACTGCAGAAAAAAGTGACGGCCCTGCTCGAATCGAAGACGCCGCTGACCTGGCTGTTTATCGGCGACTCGATTACCCATGGCGCGCTCCATACCCATGGATACGACTCCATTACCCAGAATTTCCAGAAGTATCTCGACGATCCAAACGGTCTGAATCGTCCGGATGATCTCGTGATCAACACGGCGGTTTCCGGAGCGAAAGCTGTCGATACGATGACGGAACCGAACCTTTCGGCACGCATTAAAAACTATACGCCGGATATCGCCATTCTCATGCTGGGCATGAACGACAGCGGCATTTCGAAAGAACAGTACAAAATCAACATGCAGGCGAACATTGACGCGGTGAAGGAAAAGAACCCGAACGCGCTGCTCGTGCTGCGCATCTGCAATACCGTTCCCGGACGTGCGTCGGTATCGAATGCGAACGACAACTATCCGCAGGCGATTCGAGAACTGGCACAGACCAACAACGCGATTGTGGTTGATCACGCGATGACATGGGATACGTACCGTTCGCTGTATGGCACAACCGCTTCGGGCGGAGCAGCCAACTTCAACAATAACAATCTCCATCCCAACGGCATCGGTCAGCGCATGATGTTTGTCGATCTCATCCAGGCACTCGGCCTGTACGATGAATCCAGCACGATCTGTACACAGCGTTATGATTTTGCGACGGAAACCTCCAGTACAAAACCGAACGTCACCAGTCCGCAGCCGGGTGTTATTCAAGTCGATCTGACCAGTCTGGCTGCTGCGGATACGATTGGAACGGCAGAAGTCACCGTTACGGTTGACGGAATTGCCTATACCAAAAGGTATAACAAACTTTCTTCCGCCAGTACGACGATCGTCTTTGACAATCTGCCCAAGGGAAAGAACGCCGCAGCCGATGTGACCATCTCGAACTCCAGCACGAAAACGATCCAGTATGCGCAAAGCGATCCAGTAACGATCACGGATACGCTGGCTCCCTTTACCGCCGTACTTACCGATGCGAAAGGCGGCTATTCCAGCGTCACCCTGACCATGGAAATTCCAGCCGGCAAGCAGGTCAGCGTTCTTCGCAGCGAAAGCCGCAGCGGAACGTATACGGAAATTGGTACGGCAAGCGAAAGTGAATACGTCGACCATTCCGTCAGCCCGGAAAAGACGTATTTCTATAAACTGAAATGGACCGATACGACCGATCACGAAACGGAAGTCAAGGAAGTACAGACGGGCATGGATGCGTACAAAGCCAGTGCCGAAGTGTATCGCGGCCTCAAAGGAGAAAGCTTTGACGGTGCCAAAGTCATTGAACTGAATGCACAGGAAGTCAGTGCCATTAAAAATATGCCAAGCGGCAGCATCTTCTTCCGCATCAAGACATCTCAGCTTGCGGATATGGCGGTCATTTCCGGAAAAGCGGCAGCAGATACGGCGGTTCTCTATCAGTCCGACCAGTCTTCCAACATTGGCCTGAAAAATCTGAACGGTACGTCCGTCCTTCGTGCCGATCTCTCCCACACACGTGCCGAAAAAGCAGCAGCCCCGCAGCTGAATGATGACGAATGGCACAATGTCGTCGTGGTGTCCAATCCAGGCACATCGAAAACGTTCTGCGTCTACATCGACGGCAAGAACATCGGCTTCGAATTTGACGGCGCGAACAACGCCGGCCTTCTCAGCAAGCTGTCGAAAATGGATCAGATCACCATCGGCGGCGTCAAAAACGGAAATACGATTCTTGGCGGCTTCAACGGTTCGATCCGGGATGTAATCTTCTCCAAAGAAGCGTTCAGCCGCGAACAGGGCATGGCCATCACGGCAGAAAAATATGTCGAAGATACCGAGCCGGAACCGGAACCAGAACTGGATAAGCGTGTTCTGAAAACCACGCTCGACAAAGCACAGGCGCTGAAAGGTACCTTTTCCAATAAGGATCAGGCGTTTACGCAGGCAGTAACGAGTGCGCAGACCGTTTACGACACCGCTGCAGAGCAGACAGCAATCGATGCCGCGGCCAAAGCCTTAAACGAAAAACTGCTCGCTCTGCGCCTCGTCCCTTCCAAAGACGCGCTCGCCTCTCTTTCCTAATCGAAGAAAACGCATCAAAGAAACAAAATTCGTTTCGATGCTTCGAAGCACGTTTCCCCGATTTTTAACGGCACAAATGAACCACAAAACCCCCTCGTGATTGCAGACGAAGGGGTTTTTTCGGTTTTTGAATAAGGAGAAAACGATGGTTTGAAACGGCAATGATTCGAATAAAAAATCTGTGTGTAACTTTTGAAAACTTTGCGAAAACGGTTTCTTCTCTCTTTTATAATCGGTTTATCTTTGGCGGATTTCCAAAATTGACGCACTGGATCCGCTCTTACGAAAAGAGAAGGAGATTTCTATGAACAGAAAAACAGCTCGAACGAAATTTTCAGTCCTGGCGCTGGCGCTTTCCATGAGCTGCACAGCCCTCGGATCGTCCATGACTCAGGTTCTTGCGGCCGAAGCGATCCCGTCGGCGGTACATACACAAACAAAAACGAATACCCGTCCGGCCGCGCAGGAAACACTTCCGGCAATTGAGGCCAAAGGCGGATATGCCCAGGTACAGATTGCGATCGACCGGGCAGAAGACGATACGAATACGTATTCCATTTTGCGTGCGGACAGCGAAAACGGTTCGTATGTTTCCATCGGGGAAACGACAGAATCGATCTGGATCGATACAATGGTTCAGACGGAAACGACGTATTTTTACAAGCTTCAAAAAGGCAGCAAAATCAGCAGCACGCCCATCGAAGCTTCCACGGGCAAGGAAGCCTATTTGCATCAGAGCGTACTGAACAAAGCACTGAACGAAAGCGAATCGGTATTTGACGGTACCAGAGTGGTCGATCTGAGCGATTCGATCGGTTCCATAAAAAATCTGGAAGAAGGATCCGTTTACATTCGCTTCAAATCGGAAAACGCGACCGATTCGGCGCTGCGCCATCTATTGACGTATCACAATTGTGCCAATCCGGAAGATATGAGCAATACAAACGCTTCGTATTCAACCGACAAGATTTTCTATCTGGCCCTCGATTATCGAAACGGTACGCATAAACTTCGTGCGGATCTGACCGGAGGAGCCAAAGCGACAAACGGAAGCGGCTATGGAGATGGTCAGTGGCACACGCTCGTTCTGACCAGCCGCGCCGACAATCCGACGTTTGGCGTCAGCGTGGATGGGGTGAGCGTTCTCAGTTATTCCCAGGCAGCGTTCAAAGGGCTTTTTACCCGACTTGTGAATGCGGACCAGCTGCAGATTGGCGGCTACAAACCAGCCGATACGGTCTATGAAGGGTTTAAAGGAGAAATTTCTCAGGTTGCAATCTCTTCTGAAGCGCTGACGACGGCCCAGGCCAATGCCCTCACGTCGGCTGAACAGAGCCGGTTTAAAAAAGACATGTTCTCGCTCGATGAAATCGGCAATACGTGGATGTTTGTCGGAGGAGAGGAAGTTGCTGCCAATTACGAGCATGTACAGGGCCTGCGCAGTTTTGTGTATCACTTTGAAGAATACGCCCGCTGGGAAAAGCCCAGACAGATGTCCACAGCTATCGAACCTTTAAAAATAGGGCATTCGCACTTTGTCGCCAATGCGGGTAAAACGGGAAATACGCTTTCGGATACCGTATCTGCACTGCCGGACAGCCAGAATGCTTTCCACGCCAGAACGATCGTTTACACTGCTGGAATCGAAGACATTCAGGAGTATGTGGCTGCACCGGATAAAAATGTCTGGAAAAACAGCTATCAAACGGCGCTGACATCGCTGAAAAACGCTATTCCTTCCAACGGCTATCTGGTGATTCAGACGCCGCACGCCTGCAAGGATGCCCAGAAAAATGCAGCCGCAAAAGAAATCGCTGATCTGATTCAGACGCATTTTGCAGCGGATCTGGGTGCCGAACCAAATGCGCAGAACGTGTTTGTGGTCGATCAGTATACGCATTCCAATACCGATACGTTCAAATCGACCTGCCTGAATGCAGACGATCAGCTCAATGGCTATGGTCATTTTGAAATCGCCAGAATTCTGGAAAACGTGACAGGACAGTCGACGACCAGCGACTACAATGCCGGAAACCTCGATGACTGCATTCCCGTGGATCAGCCCGCCTACCATGATTTAGCCAATGGCAAGGAAGCCCTTCAGGCCTCGTTTGAAAATGCTTCGCTTGAACTAACCCTCGCTTCGTCCGACGTTCTTGGCGGATCCGACTGGATTTTGCATGCGGAAAATGGGGAAGTAGAGCTGAGTACACCCGTTCAGGCGAACGCATCCGTTTCGCTTCCTGTAAAGGATGGCTCATGGACGCTGCGCCTGATTTCGGAAGATGGAACGGCGGAGCTGCCTGCTTATTCGATTTCGAAAGGAGAGGCCTCGTTAAAACGTCAGTCGACGCTGCCCGAAGAAACCGCACTTTCCGATACCCAGAAACGGATTCGGGATTTATTGAAATCGGACAAAAAGCTGAACTGGATTTTCTATGGCGATTCCATTACTCATGGATGCCGTCATACCCGCGGCTACGATACGATCGTTCAGCTCTTTGATAAATACATGCACGCGCCGGACGGACTGAATCGACCAGACGATCTGATTCTCAATACGGCCGTGAGCGGTGCGATTGCCCAGGATACGCTGAGCGATCCCCATAAAAAAGCACGCATCGAATCGTATGTTCCCGATGTGGCGATCGTCATGCTTGGAATGAACGACTGCGCGGCATCCGGTATTACACCGGACGTGTTCGAAGCGCAGCTTAAGGAAAATCTCGCCACTATCAAAAAGCAGAATCCGGATGTGGAAATCATTCTCCGGGCCTGTAACGTCACCACAGCTTCCGGGCGCGGCAATCTGAAACAGTATATCGCCAAAGTGCGAAAAGTCGCCCAGGAAGAAAACTATATTCTTGCCGATCATGCCACAACCTGGGAGGCGGCGATGGCCAGACAGACGAATGCCAATCAGGGCGGAACCGGTAATCTGAACAGCGATGGTCTCCACCCCAACGGAATCGGGCATAAAGTCATGTTTGATGATCTGACCCGGGCCATGGGAATTTACGACACGTCCAGTCCAATCTGTCGTCTGCAGTACAAGATGAACCAGAAAAGTACGCAGTCCGACAGGCAGCCGGACTGCCAGACCGGGATTGGCGAACTGTCTCTGGATCTGACCGCTCTGGTCGATCCCGGAAAAACGGCAGGTACAGCGGAAGTTACCGTAACAGCAGCCGGCTTTTCGTGGACGAAAACATATGATATTGCGAGTCCAGACGACAGGACGACCCTTCGTTTTACAAATCTTCCGGCAGGAAAATCCGCCGTCGTGAACGTGAAGATTGCGACGACCGATGCGACCGTTACGACGTATACGCCAGCCACAGTGGAAATTCCATCGAAGACGGAGCCTGCGAATATCGTATTCTCCAAAGCCGAAGGCGGCTATGCACAGGCGGTACTCGAGTTTGAAAATCCGACAAACGCATCCGTCACGATTCTTCGCTCGTCTTCCTTAAACGGAACGTATGCGGAAATCGAAACCGTACAGTCCGGATCGTATACAGACCAAGTTGAACCGGATCAGACCTGGTTTTACAAACTGCGCTGGAACGATGGAGAAGAACAGACATCCCAGGCCAGAGAAGTGAAAACCGGCATGGAGGCCTATAAAGCCAGTGCCCAAGTCTACGAAGCCCTTTCTGGCCAGACGTTTGACGGTCAGACACTGATCGATCTTTCCGATCAGGCCGATAGTGTAAAAGCCATGAATGCAGGAAGTCTCTTCTTCCGCTTTAAGACGGATGCAGCAACAGATTCCATGGCGCTTGTCTATGGAAAAGAAGCGGGTACAACGACTAGCCTGATCCAGACAGGCGGCGGTCAAATGAATCGCCATTCGATTTCCCTTCGCCCGCTGCAGGGCAAGCTGTCGCTGCGCCCGGATCTGGCCCACACCAGAGCCGATGGAAACACGGAAGATCTTGGCGATGGACAGTGGCATAACGTCGTTCTCGTCTGCACTTCCGGTCCGGATCGAACCTTTACCTGGTATATCGACGGTAAGGAAGTTCAGGCCTTTTCCGGAGCTGGCAATGCCGGCTTCTTCTCCACGCTGGCCGGCCTGAATCAGCTGACGCTTGGCGGTTATTACAACGGGAGCAATATCACGACCGTAATCAACGGCTTTAAAGGCGAAATGCGCGATGTGATTTTCTCGACGGAATGTCTGAATCAGACCCATTCCCAGAAAATTACAGACGGTCTGTACAGCGAAACGGATCCAGAACCGGAACCGACGCTCATCACGGATCTTCTGGATGCGGCACTCCAGAAAGCCGATGCTCTAAACGGCCTCTATATAAATCAGGATCAGAACTTTGACGAAAAATGCACACAGGCCAGGTCGGTTCTGGAAAATCCGCAAAGACAGAGTGAAATTGATCAGAGTGCCAAAACGCTCAATCAGGCGCTGCTCGCTCTGCGTAAAGTTCCATCCGTAAATGCGCTCAGCAATTTGAAATCCGTTCAGTAAACCCGACGGCTGGATTTCTATCCTTGCCATCCAATGCGAAGGCCGAAGGAAATCCGTCCAAAATGAAATAGAAGAAAGGAGCTTTACAAGCCGCTTTATAAAAAGACCAGTTCTTTCGGATCTCAAAATCGGATTCGATCGAGCTGGTCTTTTCCATATATTGAAGAGGGGAGCCTGCATAAGAGAAGGGGAGTCAAGCCCGCTCGGACGTGCAAAATCACGATGTTTCTGAAGATTGAATCGATATGATCAAAATGATGAAAAAGCTTATCCAAAACGGATTAAAAAATTGCGTAACCTGTTGCGTGAGCACTCGAAAATGGCTTATGTACAGCCTGTGTGAAAGCGCATTACATTAAGGACGCGTTAAACTTTGCCAGGAAACCGGGTACATTTCCACAGCATTATTGGAATTCGATGTGTTTCGGTTTATTTTATTGATATGAAATCACGTTCCGTTCAGGTTTGCGACTGTGCCTGCTACCTTGCTAAAAACATTCGCAGCGCTGAAGGCGAACTGCCCAGCGCACAGAGAATTCACAACCTCCTGTATCTTGCTACACGGGAAAGCACCTGCATTTTTGGAGAAGGTCTTGTTCCCTGCACCTTCCGCTGCACCGATGACGGCGTTCTTTGTGAGAACTGCTCTCATACCGTAGTCCATTCGGGCCGATGGATTCCTGCTGCACCAAAAATGACCAAAAACGTTCTGGGTATTCTGAACTCGATTCTGGCAACGTATGGATCCTGGAATGAAAGCGAACTTCGACTTCACATCCTGCAGGAAAAAAGCTGGAATCACGCCAGAGAAACCGAAGAGGACGGCATTCTCAGTCAGGAAATGATTGCAGAAGATGCACAGAAAGTTTCCAGGCTGAATGCCCTCTGGTCGATGAGCCACTGCAGCTACGATCCAGTTATTCTGGATGACGCCGATCGCAGCGGATGCCTCTGCTTTGGTCTTCAGGCGTAAAACGGGAGGTCTGTAAGGAAAGGGCGAAACAGCAGACAGCCAAAGATACGAATCACTTTATATAAAGAGAAACAGATGGATCGGAAAGTCCTGCACAGGAAACTTTCCAGAGCGTCAGACGATGGAAAAGAGAACATCGTCTGACGCTTTTCTTTTGAAGTGCCTGGAAATTTCGAAGGGAAAGAGAAACCGCAAACCCTTTGTTTTCACGAAAACAGGACATGAAAAAAGCCGGATCCAGGATCCGGCTGAAGATTTGAATTCAGATCTTCTTAGTAAACCATTTTAACGATTACAGCAACACCCATGCCGCCGCCGATGCAGAGGGAAGCGAGACCATAAGTGAGGTGACGTTTAGCCATTTCGTAGATCAGGGAAACGAGGATACGGTTTCCGGAAGCGCCTACTGGGTGACCAAGAGCGATAGCGCCGCCGTTTACGTTGGTAACGGACATGAGAGCTTCGCGATCGATGCCAGTCTTTTCAACCAGTTCGTGGATTACGCCAAGGGACTGAGAAGCGAAGGCTTCGTTCAGTTCGATCAGTTCCATCTGATCCAGAGTCATGCCTGCATTTTCAAGAGCGTGCAGGATAGCCGGGGTAGGACCAAGGCCCATTGTCAGAGGATCAACACCGCCTTGACCAAAAGCAACGATTTCAGCGATTGGTTTCAGGTTGTTTTCAGCTACAGCGGATTCGCTGGCTACGATACACATGGAAGCACCGTCGTTGATTCCGGATGCGTTGCCGGCTGTAACGGTTCCGTCTTTGATGAAGGAAGGTTTCAGTTTAGCAAGGAGTTCCATGGAAGTTTTTCTTGGATGTTCGTCGGTATCGAAGATAACGGTTTTCTTGCGTTCTTTAACTTCGATTGGAACGATTTCATCTTTGAATTTTCCAGCAGCGATAGCAGCAAGTGCTTTTTCCTGGCTGGCGAAAGCGAATTCATCCTGCTGTTCGCGGGTGATGTTGTATTTCTTCGCAATGTTTTCAGCGGTTACGCCCATGTGAACGTTGTTCATAGCATCTGTCAGCGCATCGTAAATCATGGAGTCAACAACTGTCTGGTTGCCCATCTTAACGCCCTGGCGGTTTTTGCCGGAGATCAGATAAGGAGCAGCGGACATGTTTTCAACACCGCCGGCTACGAAGATGCTTCCCCATCCAGCACGAATACGGATGGCTGCTTCGATTACAGCTTCAAGACCGGAGCCGCAAACCATGTTGATGGAATGTGCCGGAACTGTGTTAGGAATGCCAGCATCGATAGAAATGTGACGTGCGATGTTCTGGCCAAGTCCGGCACCAATTACGTTACCGATGATTACTTCGTTAACCTGTTCTGGTTTTACATTTGCCTGTTCAAGAGCTGCTTTCAGAACGGTAGCACCCATATCAGCAGGGGTTACATTTTTCAGAGAGCCCATGAATGTTCCGATGGCGGTACGTTTTGCGCCAACGATATAAGCTTTTTCACTCATTACGAATGACCTCTTTCTACTCTTACGAGATTTGCGATTTCATACTAGCCCACCCGCGAAGGAATATCAAACCGTTTTGTGAAAGAAATCACAGTTTCCCGGATTCCGACGCGATTGTTCGCCTTCCCAGATCGTGAACCGCTTTCAATTTAAAAAGAAAGCCGAATTGCCTTGTTTTTGGCCTTCGAAAGGACCGGATCGAGCAGGAAAACAAACGTGCGGACTGTTTGAATCTGTCTTTATCTTATCAGAGAGCCCCAGTTTCTAAACCATCATTTTTGACCGAGCGCTCAGACCAGAGGGGAAAAGCCGCCTGGTGACGCTCTGAACCGAAAGGGATTTCAGCCAGATGTCACAAATTCTCAGAAGATTTTCCGAGCAGGCACTTTAAAGGGAACGACTGGATCTGAACTCCCGTATAAGAGTGAGATCACATACAGGATCATGTCCAGGAGAAACAGAAAATTGACCGGCAGATTCGAATGCCCGGCAACGGAAGAAGAAAAGAGAACTCGCAACTTCCTGACGGGCTGATCCACGAAATGGCTTTCCCATATAGAGGAGCACGCAAGCATAGAGGCACGCAAACCCAAAACAGGGAAAAGAAAACCGGATCCTGCGGGCGCGGCGAATCCGGAAAACGAGTATGGTCTGTCAGTCATCGTATAGAGAAGAGTCCGATCCAGTCTCTTTTATATAGACGATCTTATATTGGTGATCTGTTATAGCCGATCTGTCTGTATATGGACGCTGTATGGGCTGCTTTCTTCACTGCGAAGCAATTCTGAATGAGGACAGCGAGTGAACGGGAGGCGCAATCCGTAAGAAGTGTTCCCAGAAGAACAGGGGAGTGAGTGAACCGAAGCAAAACGAAATACAGCGTTTTGTCAGGCAGCCTGACCGTTTGAGGCGTTCCTTTTCGAAGAAGAAAGCTGTTCGAATCGGATGGAAAATACGAAATTGTGGGATGGAGCGAAACGGAAAACATTGAAAAAAACGGGTTAAATTCTGAATTAATAAACAAAATGCAAAATGAAAGCGATATCATGGAGGTGGACCGCAGAAATGTGGGTATATTTTGCCCGCTTCGGGCCATTCTGGTCAAGGGCATGTCTGATTCCCTTTAGGTAGGCCTTTTATGTAAAGGAATTGACAGATTTTAAATACCGGAAGAGCTCCCACACTTTTGTGCTGACGTGTGAAAGTATTCACATTTGAAATTGACAGTACTTTGGAAAGGGCTATTAAAGGGCTATTATTGTGCTTAGTACAAAGAACGGGTACGTTTTCGTACGTCTTTGTCCTGGATCCTAAGTTCTATTTGAAGAGAAAGGAGAACTTCATTTTTATGGATTTCAATTTAACAGAACAACAGAAACTGATGCAGAAGTTGTTCCGGGAAGTTGCACAGGCAGAAGTCAAAGACAATGCTGCTGATGTCGACGAAAAAGAACGCTTTCCAAAAGAAAACGTTGAAATTCTTCGTCAGGCAAAAATGCTTGGAATTCCTTATCCACGGGAATACGGAGGAGCTGGCGCCGATTATCTGTCCTACATTCTGGCAGTCGAAGAACTCAGCAAAACCTGCGCTACTACAGGCGTAGTCCTCTCTGCACACACCTCCCTGGGTACCTGGCCGATCGCTCAGTACGGTACGCCGGAACAGAAGGAAAAATACCTTCGTCCGCTGGCTTCCGGTGAAAAGCTTGGCGCATTCGGTCTGACCGAGCCAAACGCCGGTACCGATGCTGCCGGTCAGCAGACAACCGCCGTTCTGGTCGGAGACGAATACGTTCTCAACGGAACAAAGATCTTTATCACCAACGCTGGCGAAGCTGATGTCTATATCATTTTTGCCATGACCGATAAGTCCAAGGGAAACAAGGGTATTTCCGCTTTCATCGTTGAAAAGGATACTCCGGGCTTCACCATTGGACAGCACGAAAAGAAACTCGGTATCCGCGGTTCCGCGACTTCCGAGCTGATCTTCAACAACGTTCGCATTCCTAAGGAAAACCTTCTGGGCGGTGAAGGAAAAGGCTTCAAAGTTGCCATGTCCACACTCGACGGCGGACGTATTGGTATCGCAGCGCAGGCTCTTGGCATTGCCGAGGGTGCTCTCGAAGAAACCATTAAATACGTTAAGGAAAGGAAGCAGTTCGGACGTCCGATCGCTAAATTCCAGAACACACAGTTTGTCATTGCTGACATGCAGACTCGCATTGATGCAGCCAAGATGCTCGTTTACCGCGCAGCTATGGCCAAAGAAGAAGGCAAACCTTATTCCGTACTGGCTGCTGAAGCCAAGCTCTTTGCTGCAGAAACAGCTATGGAAGTTACCACAAAGTGCATCCAGCTGATGGGCGGCTACGGCTATACCCGCGATCTGCCAGTTGAAAGAATGTTCCGCGATGCCAAGATTACTGAGATCTACGAAGGAACATCCGAAGTTCAGCGCATGGTTATCTCCGGCGCAGCGCTTCGCTAGTGGAAAGGAAAACGGGATACTATGAAAATTGTTGTATTAGCTAAACAGGTACCTGACTCAACCGAAATTACAGTCGACAAGAAAACCGGAACCCTCGTTCGTGACGGCGTACCTTCCATCATCAACCCCGATGACCTCGCCGGTCTGGAAGCAGCTCTTGCTCTGAAAGACAAATCGGACGATGTAGTCGTTGAAGTCCTCTCCATGGGTCCACCTCAGGCTGCCGGGATGCTCCAGGAAGCCATCGCCCGCGGCGCTGACAAAGCGTACCTTCTGACTGACCGTCGTCTTGGCGGTGCAGATACCTGCGCAACCAGCCGCACCCTTGCTGCTGCGCTCGACAAAATCGGCTATGACCTGATCATTGCCGGACGTCAGGCGATTGACGGCGATACCGCTCAGGTTGGTCCGCAGACCGCTGAACGTCTGAACCTGCCCCAGGTAACTTATGTAGATGAAATTCTCGAAGTTGCTCCGGATCATGTTCGCGTAAGAAAATCTCTCGAAGATGAAGAACAGATCGTCGCTGTTAAACTGCCGGCTGTAATCACTACGCTTTCCGGCATGAACAAGCCTCGCTACATGAACTGCAACGACATTGTTGATTCCTTCAACAAGCCGGTTGTCATCATGACTTACGATGATCTCGCTGCAGATCTTCCGCTCAGCCAGATCGGTCTGGCCGGATCTCCGACCCAGGTTTACCGCACATTCACAAAGGATGTAACGGCTGAAACGGAAACCTTCAACCTGTCCGCTGAAGAAACAGGTAAGAAAATCGCTGAAACTCTCAACGAGAAACAGCTGATCAAGAAGTAGAAAGGATTGTCATGGCTACATTTCCAGATTACAAAGATATTTACGTATTTGTAGAACAGAAAAATTCCCAGCCTGCGGAAGTCGGCTACGAACTGATTAACAAAGCTCGTGAACTCGTTGATGCTTCTCCGGAACTTGGCTACAAAGTAGTCGGCGTTCTCCTTGGCGAAAACGTAAAAGACAAAGCAGCTGACGTCATCGCTCACGGTGCTGATGAAGTTATCGTTGTCGATGATCCGAAGCTGAAAGACTACTCTACTCAGTTCTACACAGACGCTCTGACTCAGGTTATTGAAAAATTCAAACCTTCGTCTCTGCTGACCGGCGCTACCGTTCTCGGCCGCGACCTTGCACCGCGTGTTGCTGCACGTATCAACGCAGGTCTGACCGCTGACGCTACCGGTATTGAAATTGGAAAGAACATCACCCTCGGCGGCGGCGCTGCTGCTCGTCAGATCCCGGATGATGACGCTCTCCTGCTCGTTACCCGTCCTACATTCGGCGGTAACCTGTTCGGTACAATCGTTTGCCCGAATACCCGTCCGCAGATGGCGACCATCCGTCCGAAAGTATTCGACATGGCAAAACCAGATACTTCCCGCAAGGGCGAAGTCGTTGAATTCACTCCAGAATGGAACGACACAGAAGCTGCAGTTGTTGTAGAAGGCATCGAACCAAAAGAAGCTGCCGGTGTAGATATCACCAAATGCGATATCCTCGTTGGCGTTGGCCGTGGTGCTGAAGGCGCTCTGCCTCTTTGCGAAGAACTCGCAAAACTGCTCGGCGGTGAAGTTGCCGGAACCCGTGCTGCTGTTGAAGACGGCTTCCTGGCTAAAGAAAGACAGGTTGGTCAGACTGGTAAAACCGTTCGTCCTAACCTTTACATTGCCTGCGGTATCTCCGGTGCCGTTCAGCATGTAGCGGGCATGGAAAAATCCGATTACATCATCGCGATCAACCGTGACCCGGAAGCAGAAATCTTCAAAATTGCCAACCAGGGCTATGTTGGAACCGTTGAATCCGTTCTGCCGGTTCTGATTGAAGAAATCAAAGCGATCAAAGCTGCGAAGTAATAAACCTTTCTCTTCTCCATACGGTACGTTCGTACCGCATGGATCTGCTTCGCTCTTTATATGACGTACGGATTCATCTTTTCGGATCATCCGCACCCTCAGAAATTTCAGACACAGAAACTCCCCGGCCGTTATGGCCTGGGAGCCTGTCGTCTTTGTTCTCATTATCGGACGGCGATCGATGACCGTCCCTGATCAAGGAGAGTAAAAAACATGAAAAAAATTGGTGTAGTTGGCGCTGGAACCATGGGGCAGGGCATTGCAAACGCATTTGCATCTGCCGGCAATAAAGTTACCGTCGTTGACGTTAAAAAAGAATGGGCCGAAAACGGCATCAACAAAATCTGCGCTGGCAAGGACAAACTCGTTGCCAAAGGCAAAATCACTCCGGAAGCTGCTGAAGCTGCAAAAGCCAACCTGGCTGCCGGCGTTTACGAAGATCTCGCTGACTGCGATCTGATTGTTGAAGCTGCTCTCGAACAGATGGCTCTGAAAAAAGACGTATTCTCAAAGCTCGATGAAATCGTTAAAGACGATGCCATCTTCGCTACGAACACTTCTTCTCTGTCCATCACAGAAATCGCTAACGGAATCAAGCATCCGGTAATCGGCATGCATTTCTTCAACCCGGCTGACCGCATGAAACTCGTAGAAGTTATCTCTGGCGCCAACACTCCAGAAGAAGTAAAAGACGAAGTTATCGCTACAGCCAAAGAAATTGGCAAAACACCGGTTGAAGTTAAAGAAGGACCTGGATTCGTTGTTAACCGCATTCTGATCCCGATGATCAATGAAGCTACCGGCATTCTTCAGGAAGGCCTCGCTTCTGTTGAAGATATCGATACCGCTATGCAGCTTGGTGCCAACCACCCCATGGGACCTCTGGCTCTTGGCGACCTGATCGGTCTGGATGTCGTTCTGGCTATCATGAACGTTCTCTATGACGAAACCGGCGATCCCAAGTACCGTCCGACAACTCTTCTCAAGAAGATGGTTCGCGCTGGCAAACTTGGCCGCAAAACCGGCGAAGGCTTCTACAACTACAAGAAATAAGCGCTTTGTCATCAAAGGGGGAGACGTTCGTTTCCCCCTTTCTTTACCTTTTCTTTCTCTGTAATCCCCGCATTACAGGGTTCAAATTTTACCGTAAACCATATACTCGCTCAAATTATTCGGCCTGAAGCCGCGCAGTTTTTCTCTTTCAAATTTTTGCAGACGGTTTCACAGGTATGGATCTGTTTTCAGACTGTCCTGTTTTCGAATACTGAGCCGTGAAGAAAGGATCAATCATGGATAAAGTACTTCTCGAGAAAAACGGAAACGTTGCTCTGATCACCATCAATAACCCGAAAGCGCTCAATGCTCTTTCCACTGAAGTTCTGCAGGATCTCGAAGCTGCAGTAAACGACGTTAAAAACGATGACGAAATCCGTGCCGTTGTTATTACCGGTGCTGGAAACAAATCGTTCGTTGCCGGCGCAGACATCGCCGAAATGAAAGACAAAACCGTAGAAGAAGCTGCTGAATACGGCGCCTTCGGAAACAAAGTCTTCCGCATGATCGAAACCATGGAAAAACCAGTGATCGCTGCCGTTAACGGCTTCGCACTCGGCGGCGGAAACGAGCTGGCTATGGCCTGCGACATCCGTCTTGCTGCTGATACCGCTGTATTTGGTCAGCCGGAAGTCGGCCTGGGCATCACTCCGGGCTTTGGCGGAACCCAGCGTCTGGCTCGCATCGTTCCTGTCGGCATCGCTAAGGAAATCATCTACACCGCTCGTAACATCAAAGCGCCGAAAGCCCTCGAAATTGGTCTGGTAAACGCTGTATATCCAGCCGAAGAACTCATGGCAGCTGCTATGAAGATGGCAAACGGCATCGCGAAAAACGCTCCAAAAGCCGTTGCTGCGTCTAAAGCAGCGATCAACGAAGGTCTCAACGAAACGATGGATGAAGGCATCCAGACCGAAGTAGAAAAATTCTCCGGATGCTTCGCAACCGAAGACCAGAAATACGGCATGGACTGCTTCCTTAACAAAGTCAAAGACAAACAGTTCCAGAACAAGTAGTCAGGAGGACATTCAATGTCGAAAGTTATTACTCCAGCTCAGGCAGCGGATCTCGTTAAAGACGGCGACCGCATTGTCATGAGCGGATTTATTGGCATGTGCCATCCGCAGGAAGTAACGTATGCCATTGAAAAACGCTTCCTCGAAACCGGGCATCCAAGAGATCTTGATCTTCTTTTCCCGACAAACGTCGGTGACGGAACCGACGCGCTGGGCATGAACCATCTGGCACACGATGGACTGCTTCGTTCCATCGTCGGCGGACACTGGAACCTGGTTCCTGCCCTGCAGAAACTCGTTACGGAAAATAAGGTTCAGGCCTGGAACCTGCCGATCGGTACGCTGGCACAGCTTCTTCGTGAAATCGCCGGCAACCGTCCAGGCGTAATTACCAAAATCGGTCTGAACACGTTTGTCGACCCGCGTCTGCAGGGCGGCAAAATGAACGATGTCACCAAGGACGATCTCGTTGAACTGATGGTTATCGACGGAGAAGAATATCTCCGCTACAAATCGTTCAAGAAGATCAATGTCGGTGTCATTCGCGGAACTTATGCGGATGAAAACGGTAATATGACCATGGAAAAAGAAGCTGCCTTCCTGGAAGCGCTGGCTATGGCTGAAGCCGTTAAAAATACCGGCGGTATCGTCATCGCTCAGGTCGAAGACGTAGTCGCGAACGGAACGCTCAATCCAAAAGATGTCAAAGTACCTGGAATTCTGGTGGACTACATCGTAAAAGGCACTCCGGCAAACCACTGGCAGAGCTATCTTGATCCGTATAAACCGGAATTCTCCGGACAGATCAAGCGTCCTCTGGATGCCCTGGAACCCATGCCGCTGAACGCGCGTAAAGTTATCAGCCGTCGTGCGGCAATGGAACTTACGCCAAACGCGATCGTGAACCTGGGTATCGGTATTCCGGAAGGCATCGCCAATGTCGCCAACGAAGAAGGCCTCCCTGGTCTGAAAATGACCGTCGAAGCCGGAAACATCGGCGGCGTACCAGCCAGCGGCGTAGGCTTTGGCGCCTGCACCAACCCGGAATGCACCATCGATTCGCCAGCCATGTTTGACTTCTATGACGGCGGCGGACTCGATCAGGCTTTCCTCGGTCTGGCGGAATGCGACAAAACCGGAAACATCAACGTTTCCCGTTTTGGTCCAAGAATCGCGGGCTGCGGCGGATTCATTAACATCACCCAGTCCACTCCGGTCGTTGTCTTCTGCGGTACATTCACTGCCGGCGGTCTGAAAGAAAAAATTGGCGACGGCAAGCTGGAAATTGTCAACGAAGGACGCATCAAGAAATTCAAGGACAGCGTAGAACAAGTTACGTTCTCTTCTGAATTTGCAAAGAAAGCCGGACAGAAAGTTCTTTACGTTACTGAACGTGCCGTATTTGAATTGAAGGACGGCGTATTCACCCTCGTCGAAATCGCTCCTGGCGTTGACCTGCAGAAAGATATTCTCGATCAGATGGAATTCAAACCGGCGATCGCGGAAGATCTCAAGCTCATGGATGAGCGCATCTTCAAGGATGAGCCCATGGGCATGGTGAAATAAGCCTTACCTAACCCAATCTTTATGAAAAAACGAACCTCTGGATTTTGAAAACAATCCAGAGGTTTTTTGTGTGGTGGAGTGCAGGACTTTGGTTACGCGTTTTTCTGTGCGCGTTTTCAAGCATCTTTCCTGTCTGTAAAAATAAGTCCCAGACAATCGGCATAGGATTTCGAAAGGTTTCACGTATGCCGAAGCCCCGGAATTCGAGTAAGTCAGGGAGCGAAATGCTTTGAAAACTTGCTTTATGGATTTGGCTAAATTAGGGATCTGAACAGAGGAAGGTGTCTGTAAACGCCCAATAAGAATGCCCTTACAGAAGCGGGAAGGGAAAAGAAAACTCTTCGGCAAAAATCGGGAATACATCGGCATTCGATCGAATATTGTCGCATTTCTAAATAACTGTCCGGATTTTCTAAACAGAATTGAGGATATGTCCCTTATACGCAAACGGAGTGATTCATGATTCTTTAAGAACATCAGGTATAATGAAAATATCCAAAGTTCAAAGGATCAGCGCGTTTTGACAAGCCATCGTTCTGCAAAACGGCGCACAGATTCTGGTCAGAGCTTTTGGAATCCTGTTTTTATTCCATATATGTTAGGAAGAGACCACCCGCTTGCCTTGCTTTTGCGGGTGCTTTATAAAGAATTACCAGTACTTGTAAATCACATTCAATTTTGTCTGTTCAAATATGAGGCCTCCAATGTCATTAAGTTAAGGAGGGATAAAAATCGTATACCCTGTTCATGAGCGTTGTTATTTCTTATATTTTGCGTCTCAGGCATGACGAAAAGGATGATTTTCTACCTGTTGAAAAAATCATCCTGATGACTTTTCGGTTTTCAAATCTGTCACTTCTTCTTTCTGGTATCAGCTCTTCCTTCT
>NZ_JAHDSX010000029.1:0-30620 GCF_020969955.1 Allobaculum fili
GGAGGAAATGAAATGAATTTCAATCTTCAGCGTTTTGCCGATCCCGTTAAGGGCGACAAAATCATCTACCTGGTGCGTCGTTATTCCAAACGCACAGAAGAGGGCGCAGCCGTAATTGCGCTTCAGACAGAAGGCAGCCGCAGCCTTTCCAAAGACGCCGATTCCGTTGCAACAAAGGACGGAACGATCCGTGTACCAGGAGCGGGTGAATGCGAGATTTCGGTTACCTCTCTGGTAACGAATGATGACGGCATTGCGGATGATCTTACCGAAGCGATGGAGAAAAACGATCTCATGGAGATCTGGGAAGTCGACACGTCCAAAAAAGGCGTCGACACCAATGCAGAGAAGTACAAGGCCCGCTACCATCAGGGATACATTACGAGTCTGGAGCTGTCTGCCGGAGCAGAAGACTTCGCTGAACTCTCTCAGACCTACTCGATCAACGGCATGGGCGTATCCGGATGGGTGACTCTGACCCAGGAACAGAAAGATCTTGTACAGTATCTGTTCGCCGATACGACTCAGGCAGCGGAATAGCAGCAAAGCAGGAGAAGAAAAATGGAAATCAATGTAAATGGAACGCTTTACCCGCTTAAGGCGTCTATCGCTTTTCTTAACGAAATCGAGAAGACCAAAGTTCGCACGATTGACGGCGAAAAGATTGAAATTGGTCTGGCCAATGCGGTCATTTCCATCCGCGACATGGTCGATGTGCGCGTGCTGATCGACACAATCATGGCACTGAACATCAGGCAGACCCCGCGTCTGAACAAGGACGAACTGACGGAATGGTTCGAAGAAGGCGAAGTCGATCTGGAGAAACTCGGATCGGAAGTGATCGATTTTTTATCGAAAGCGAATGTCTGCAGATGGAAGCTGAAGAAGCTGGGCATTCTGGAGACAGCCAAAGCCGATCCCGAAAAAGCCTGAAGGATCTGGTAGATTCCATTGCGATAGACTGCTTCCGTTACTTTGGTTTTCAGTCGCTTGACCAGGTACTCTCGCTTGATCTGCGGGAGTACCGTCTTTTATGTCAAGCGCATCGACTGAAGCTCGCCGACCAGTATTACTGGAGTGCCCAGAACGCCTTTGATGCCAACCGGGCGACACTGCGCAAAAAGAATGGGCATCTTGTCTATCCAAATGTGAAGAAACTTTTCGACTATGAGAAAGCGCAGAAGGAAGCCGGGGCGGTCCGTTCTGCGAAAAAAAGTACGCTGAGCCCGCAGGCGCAGCGTATGAAAGCCTACTTAGAGAAGAGGGAGGAAGACCATGTCACAATCGACAGTTGAAGCCAGACTTTCCGCTAAAGATGACGGTCTGAGCAAGGCCCTCGAAACGATTGTGGAAACGCTGGAATCACTGAATGGAACAGTGAAAGCCATCGGAAACATCATGATCAAGGCGCAGGACAAAGCTACGCCGCAAATCAAGAAGGCGGCAGATGCGCTTGAGTCCCTTCCAGAAGAAAGCGACACCGCGCTGGAAGCCGCCAATCACGTTACACCGGCGGCCAACCAGGCACGTGATTCGATTGAGTCCATTCCGGAAGAAAGTATGAGCGCGCTGGAAGCGGACAATCATGTGACGCCGGCAGCTAACCAGGCAGAAGACTCAATAGACTCAATCCCGGAAGAAAGCATGAGTGCTCTGGAAGCCGCCAACCACGTAACGCCGGCAGCCAATCAGGCAGTGGATTCTATGGACTCCATTCCCCCGGATATTCATGTAGCACTCGAAGCGTCCGACAACATCACGCCTGCCTGCAAAGACGCCATTGATGCGATGCGTGAAGTGGAAGACCAGGCGGAGAAGACTGGCGGAGCGCTTAAAAGCGGATTTGCACAGGGCCTTGGGCAGAGCGCATTCAATGCCGCTGCTTCCGGTCTGAAAAGCATCTCTGCAGGGGTGGCCGATGTCGGAAAATCCTTTGAACATTCCATGTCGAATGTGGAAGCGCTTATGGGGGAGGATAAGCTTAAATCCGTTTTCGAAAGCCCTGCCGAAGGACTGGAAGTATTGAGCAGGGCAGCTCAGGAAGCAGGAGCCACCACGCAGTTTTCCGCCTCGGAAGCAGCAGACGCGCTCGGATACATGGCGCTGGCGGGCTGGGATGCTCAAAAGTCAGCCAACGCTTTGCCGGCTATTCTGGATCTGGCTGCCAGTTCCGGCATGGGTCTGGCTGAAGCGTCGGATACAGTGACAGATTACTTATCCGCATTTTCCAACTCACTTGACGGCGCCGGCCGGTCGGCTTTAACCGCCTCGGAAATGGTCGATATCATGGCATATGCACAGGCCAACTCAAATACGAGCGCCGCTCAGCTCGGTGAAGCATGGAAGAACTGTGCAGCCAACCTGAATGCTGCCGGACAGGATGTTCAGACGACAACATCCTTTCTGGAAGCGATGGCCAATCAGGGCCTGAAAGGTTCTGAAGCCGGCACAGCCATGGCGGCAATCATGCGCGATGTGACCGCCAGCATGGAAAACGGCGCGATTAAAATTGGTGACGTATCTGTAGCGGTACAGGATGAGAAGGGAAACTTCAAGGATCTGACCGCTATCATGACCGACGTTGAGAAAGCGACGCAGGGCATGGGCGATGCCCAGAAGGCTGCGGCATTGGCTTCCACGTTTACCGCAGATTCGCAAAAGGGCATTAACCTTCTGCTCAATGAAGGCATGGGCAAAATTGCGGGCTATGAAGATGCCCTGCGCAGCTGCAATGGCGCAGCGTCCGATATAGCAGCAACCATGAACGATAACTTGGAAGGCGACCTGAAATCGCTCAACTCTGCCTGGGAGGCCGTGCAGGTCACTCTGTTTCAGGCCGTTGCCCCGGCACTCAGGGCCGTAACGCAGGCGGCGACAAAGGTTTGCCAGATCGTCAATGATCTGATCAGCGGCTGGCAGTCATGGCAGGCCCATCTGGATGGAACGGCAACTAAAGAGCAGGAGAATCAGCTGCAGGGGCTGTCCGGTACGATGAAGGCCGTCTATCAGGCGGTCGATAACCTGAAAGCCGCGTGGGAGGCATTCAAGAAAGGCCTGGAAGAGTCGGGCGCTCTGGATGCGGTAAAATCCGCCCTGGATACGCTGCGCGGCGCTTTCTTCCTGCTTACATCTCAGATGGGGGACGGATCGGGGATGAAATCTTTTGGCGAAGCCGTCGGCGATGTGGTGAAATGGATTGCAAAAGCGGTAGAGTCATTTGCCAGATTCGAAGCGAAGACCGGCGGACTTATCTCAAAACTGATGCTCGGCATTGGCAGCGTAAAGCTGTTTGGCGGAGCCTTCAGCAAGGTCGGCAGCCTGATCGGCGGTCTCAAAATCAAAAATCCGTTTGCCAAACTGCCGGATCAGGCTGGCGGATCCATGACGGCGACCAAAAGCAAAGTCGCTCAGATCTTCTCTTCCATTGGCGATGTGATCAAAAAGGCCGGAGAAGGAATCGGGGCCGCTTTCAAAGGCATCGGGCAGGGAATCGGGTCGATCTCTCTTACCGGAGCCGCAGGTCTTGCCGTGGTCATCGGAACGATTACAGTCGCTCTTCTTGCCCTGTCAGCTTGTAAGGACACCGTCCTTCCGTTCCTTGACGGGCTGGCTGACGTTATCTCAAGACTTGTCGACGGAGTGCTGGACGCCTTTGCGGGATTCATCCTGGACCTGGCGGACGTCTTCCCGATTCTGGCGGAATCGCTCGTTACACTCTCACCGCTGGTTGAAGCGTTTGGAACGGCGTTTGCGACCGTTCTGACCGCACTGAGCCCAATCATTGATACGCTCAGCGGTCTGATTAACGGCGTTGTAGAGACGGTGTCTGGTGCTGTTGTGGCCATTGTGGAAGCAGTCGCTCCATTCATTCCGAACATTCAGGGAATGGTTGCAACCATCGGCGAATGCATCCTGGCAATCTGCGACTCGTTTAATACGCTGATCGTAAATATCCCGCCTATCCTGAACTCGATCCGGGACATTGTGGGCACCGTGTTCCATGGAATTGAAGACATTATCCGTGCTGTCGGAGATTCCGTTTCCGGAATTCTGGACTCTCTGGGCGACACGTTTACCAAGTGCGGAGACGCGATCCGGACCGCCTTTGACGGTGTGGCGGATATCATCACCGCATTCGGAGACGCTGTCCGCAACGTGCTGGACGGTGTGTCCGGAATTATCGATTCCATTGGCAATGCGTGCCTCAATGCGGGAACCGGCTTCAAACGACTGGCTGAAGGTCTTCAGATCATCGCCGATCTGAACGGCTGGGATCTGGCAGGAACGCTGGCGGCAATTGCTGTACCCATTGGCGCGATCGTGGCATCGACAGCCGGAATCGGGGAAAGCGGCTCTCAGCTGATGACGCTTTCTCTGGCACTGAAAGCCATGTGTGAAACGGCAGGAAGCCTGGACAGTGCCGGGGCGGCGATTCAAAGCTTTGCTGAGAATACATCCAGCCTTATCAGTCATGCGGGTGAACTGGAGCAAATTTCACTTGCCATGATGATGCTGGGTCAGGCAAGCATTGAGGCCGGTACCGGCCTGCTTGCCGCTGGCATAGCCCTGGGCACAATCACCCAGTCCGTTACGATTCTTGCGGCAGTGATCGATCAGGCAAGCTCAGGCGTTCAAACCCTGTTTGGGGCGATTGGATCGGCTGGATCATCCGCCGAACGGTTTGGCCAGTCGCTTTTGAGCGCTTCAGCCGCGCTCATTTCCTTTGGACAGTCTGCCGGAGCCGTAGCTTCGTCTTCAAGACGCCTGTCTTCTGCGTTCCGATCGGCTATGTCGTCGGTTGCGCAGGCGGTCAGCGCGGGAATGAGCCGCGTGAATTCGGTCATGGTTCAGGGAATGAATACGATGGTTGCTTCAGCGACTCAGTCGCTGAATCGGCTGGTGCGCGCAGCTGCCGAAGTCATGAACTCCTTCTGCGCCGCAATCCAAAGTGGAATGAGCCGAGCCGTCGGTATTGCAGCTTCTATGGCCGCAGCGATTCCTTCCGCCGCATCGGCAGCCGTATATGGAATGTACCAGGTTGGCGTCAACATCGGTAAAGGACTTGCGGACGGAATGCAGTCTCAGCTGGCCAGAGTCGCAAAAATTGCAGCCGAGCTTGGCAACACTGCGGCGGAAGCGACAAGAAAAGCCACAGAGGTGCGCTCACCTTCCCGAGTATTCAAGCGGATCGGTGCCTGCATTGGTGAAGGCCTGGCACAGGGAATGGAATCCAGATTTGGTCGGATCGCATCCGCAGCGGATGTGATGAGCTCCATGGCAGCGCAGAACGTACTGTCAAACGGTATGGAAGGAATTGGCAGTACGCCGGATCTTTCGGCAGACAGACGGTTTGGAGATGTAGTAATTGAGATGAACCAGATCATTGACGGCCGCCAGTTCGCAAAAGCGACAGCCCGGTTTACGCGGGATGAGCTCGACAGGCAGGACCGCCTGAAGCTCAGACTTGCGGGAGGTGTTTAACCATGCTTTATGAGTTTTCAACCATTCAAGCGGCGGAGAGTGAAGACCATGCACTTTCCGCCGAATCTCTTTCCTATGATGGAAAGTACCTGGAAAAAGAAGTCCCCGGCTTTCGGATCCTGACGGTGTCCGGCCGGGGCATTTTAACCAAAGAAATCACAGAACGGACCCGCAACGGATTTGATGGGTCCGATTTTGTCAGGCGGGTTATCCCTGCCAGAGACATTACCGTTCAGTACTCTCTGTCTGCTCCAGATGCAAAAGAGCTGATGGCCCGGATAAACCAGCTCAACGGACTGCTTACCAAAGACCAGGCCAAAATCATTTTTGCGGATGAGCCGGACAAGTACTTCGTGGGCACTGCGTACAACGCCACGGATCTGGAGCCCGGCAGGCTTTCCTGCACCGGTGAGATCCGGATCCGCTGCAGTGATCCATATAAATACGCCGTGATGGAAAAGCCGGTCAGCGTGAGTGTCAGCAGCTCTAGAAAGAGCCCGGTCACGATCCGAAACAACGGCAATGCGGATGCGCTTCTGCGCTTTGAACTGTCCGGATCCAAAAACGGGTATCTGGGTATCAGCTGCGCACAGGGCGCCATGGAGTTTGGAAACATCGAAGCAGCGGACAGCGTGGCCGTCAGCGACGCCCAGGAATGGCTGCTGGAAAGCACTGACATCATTAAGGACTGGCCTTCCACGGCCGGATCCACGCAGCATTCACTGAAAAAGCTCCGGCAGGCCCCAACCACAGGAGAACGCAGAATGCAGGACTGGCTGACACTCGGCCCGGCAGACTTTCACGCTTCCGCAGCCTGGTGCAGCCGAACTATAGAAATCCCGGTGCCACGCGACTCTACCCAGCAGGATCTGGACGCGTCGGCAGGCGGTGCATCCAGTTTTTACGTTTCGCTTTTCCACTGGTTTGAAACGGCTCACGCCGCCCAGTGCGGTGAACAGAAGATCATGTTCATGAACGTGAACGGGACGACAGAAAAAGAAATCGCCTGTCTTACCATTCACAAAAACAGCGTGTCGAATCAGGCGGAATACCTGGTATGGATCAATGGAAACTTGATTCGCTCCTTTCCTTTCGTATGCGACAGCCGCAACCCGTTTGCGCAGGGGTTTTACGGCAACAATGACTTCCATAAAGACGGCGAACGGTTCCGTTATTACTTCAATGGAAAGTATTACGGACACACTGAGCCGGCGCTCAGAGACACGGTCTGCAACCGGATCCGGATCACGTTTTCCCACTTCCCGGGCAGAGACGCGGTCACCCGTAACTATCTCGGCCGCTTCCGCTTCCGCAAGGATCACATCTCCGGCTCCTCTGCGCGCCCCGTCGCTTTTCCGCTGCAGTCGAGAATCACCATCGACGGCAAAGCCGGAAAGATCTATCTGGACGATCAGTACCGCCCGGATCTGGAAGTGATCGGCTCACAGTACTTCAGGATTCCGCCCGGAGACAGTGAGATCCGCATCGTGCCCTCTTCCTGGTTTGAGGGCATGCTGAGCGGCACCATTTATGTACAGGAAAGGTGGTTGTAATGAGCACCAGAATTCATATTCTGTCCGCAGAGGAATCGCCGGTTCTGGTCATGGACAACAATGCGCCTAAAGCACTGCATTACTACAGCGACAGCCTTCACAGCTATCTGACAATCGGCGGGGCATCAACGTTCACCTTCAGTGTTGACAGCACGCATGAAGAGGCGCATCTGATCGAAGCGGGCATGAAAATCGGCTTTCGATTCGAGGACACGGACTGGTATTTCACGATTACCAGCGTGGATCGGGACGAAACGGAAACGGTCATTACATCCGAGGGACTTAGCTTCGAGTTCCTGAATGAAGAGGTCGACCAGTTCGACGCATCAACGGACATGACTTTTCTGGAATACCTGGACGCATGGGGATTTGAGCGTGACATATTAAAAACGGTCAGAAATGATATTCCAACCGTGAAAAAGAAGCTCAAATTTGATGCACGGGAAAGCATTTTAAAGCGCATGGCCAGCCTCGCCAGCAGCTTCGGAATTGAGGTCCGTCTTTCCCCATTGCTTACCCTGTACGGTGGGCTGAAAGAAATTCAGATGTCCTTATGCGTAGCCGGCGACAGAAAGGGCGTCGGAACGGATCTGACAGACCAGATCATCCGCTGGGGGAGCGGTCCGGAATCTATTCGAAAGACAACGGATCTCACAGAGTTCTGCTCCCGTCTTCGGGCAAGAGGCAAGTCATCCCGGGAAGGGGATCAGGATGTAACGATCACGCTGGCTGGATATACTCCTGGCTCTTCCGCGACAGATCCAGACGGGTACACCTATGTTCTGAACAGTACAGATCTGTGCTGCCCGCAGGCTCGCGACCGCTATCCTTCAAGTCTTACAAAGAATCCAGAGGGCGGGTACATCGACGGATACGTCGTCCGCTTCTTTGAAGACTCAAACGCAGACACGCAGGAAAAGCTGTATCAGTCAACGCTTGCTCAGCTGCGCAAGCTGTGCCGGCCAAAAGTTTCCTATGAGGTTCGAGGAACCGTCCCTGGATCCATTGGCGACTGGCTCACCGTTGAGGACGCTGGCTACTCCCCGATCGAGTACTACCAGTGCCGCATTGTAGAAAAAGAAGTCTGTGTTTCAACAGGAGAAGTAACAGGAGTCAAGCTCGACAACTTCACCGAAATGAGTTCAAAACTTTCTCAGTCCATCCTTTCGCAGATAGAAGAAGCCATGGAGAAGGCCGCCATCTATGACTGCCGCATTTCATCCGCCGACGGAACGGCCATGGACGATGACGGAACGCCGCATACTTTCAATGCAGTCGTTCGCAAAAATTCGATAGACGTAACCAGTGACATGGAAATCACCTGGTATCTGGACGGAAATGAAGTCCCAAAAGGGGATTCTGCGTACCAGATCCAGCTGGATCCGGTCGCTATGACGATCGGATCGCATGTTCTGAGCTTCAGTGCTTTGCAGGGCAGCATCCTTAGAGGAACGGCTGAGGTCACGCTTACCCGCTCAAAAGTAGCTGTTGAAGAACTGCCAACCGGCGACGGCGTGAAGATCATCATGAACGAGTCCGCCGCCCATGTGAGCAATGGAAAAGACGGCATCTCACCAACTGTTAGCCTTAGCAAGTCGGGTAAGACATCGACACTGAAAATCACAGATAAAAACGGTGATCATACGACACTGATCCAAGATGGAGCGGATGGTGCTGATGGGAAAGACGGAAAAGATGGAGTACAGGGACCGCGAGGCCCGCGAGGTCTCAAGGGAGACGCCGGGACCAGCGGGACCGGGATTAGTTCTGTAACCGTCAAGTACTACCAATCCTCAAGCTCATCCACGCCGTCTCAAAGCTCTTCTAGCTGGAGTACGACGTTACCTACACCTACCGCCGGGTACTACCTGCATACTCAAGTGGCTATCGCGAAAACAGATGGAACGACAACTTACTTTTACCTGAAGAACCGGAACGGATCGAACGGAACAAGTCCGACAGTGGTAAACAACTTGACCAGCACGAGCACTACAAGCGCGTTGTCTGCAAACCAGGGAAGAATCTTAAGTGAACGCTTACGCACTCCTCAAACAGGGTGGTATCAAAAGATTCTATATGATACGAACAACTTAACGTGCGTCTATATACGGAGCTGGGGTAAAGGCCCTAACGCCGTTGTGACCGGCGATATATCATTTGGAAGCTCTAAACCAAATACGCCGGGAACAACTTACACATATAACACCGGATTTAAATTTCAAAGCGCAACTGTAGCAGCAAATGTTCCATTTGGAAGAGACGGCAGTGGAATGGCACATGTCAAGATTCAATTTGACGGGACAATCACTGTAAGAATTGTTGCAACATCAACAGCAACAGGGGGGACTATAGGTGATTCAACACTCTATTGGGCATTGCCTGTATTGGTAGATACTTATCCAGATTAAACAAAAAACCCGCCTCCACCGGCGGGTTTTCTGATGAAAGGAGAATGAAATGACAATTTTACAAGCTGATTTTAAATCGAAACAAGTTGTTAGCGCAGACAGCTCAGATAAAAAGCCTGTCATCGGCGTAGCAGGCGACAGCGCAACAAGAACCATTCGCTTCCTGCTCGAGAAAGACGTGGACGAGCTTCCAAAGGGGATCAGCCTTAACTCCATCACGTGGGAAATGCAATATGAAAACGTCAACCTTCAGCGTGGATCGGTTCTGCCAGATAGCGTGAAAGACGAGGACGGCAAGCTGGAAATCGTCTTTACCATTCCGGCGAGTCTTGCGGTTGCGCCAGGTGATTGCCAGATCCAGCTTTGCGGATCCGGTGGCGACTCCAAACACTGGCACCTTTCGCCCATGACAGTCCAGATCGGCGACTTCTTCGAGCCGGACACGATCGAGGAGACAGACCCAAAGTACGATTTGCTGAATCAGCTCAGCGCGAAGGTAAGCCAGCTGGAAGCGGCGGATTACTTATCCGGAGCAGATGCGGCCAATACATATCTAGCCAAAACGGATGCGGCAGATACATATCTGGCGAAAGAAGAAGCGGCGAGCAAATATGTCAAAAATGAGGCGATTGGATTTAACCATTTCGACATAGCAAATATGTATGGCGCTAGCACAGGCACGTTATACGGCGGATATTCGGAGTACCGCTTTGCCATCACCGCGGAGTATGAAGCTGATGTGCCGGTTACGTTCCGAGGTGGCGGTGGACAGATTATGACTACCCAAAATATCAGCTCCAAATCCGGCATGAAATACGCGGCTTTCTTTGTCGTGAAAGATACGAAAACGGGTGATGTGCAGATTCTTTTCGGTCAGGGAGATTCGCCGATTATCGATCCGCTTCAGTCGGGGGTGCTTTCTATCTACACATTCGGAAGCAATGACGGATACGTCGACAGTGTTGAGGTCGGCCCTATGCCAGAACGTATTGCCACCAAGTGCGCAATGCGCAGATAGACAGAAAGAGAGGAAACAGAAATGAAAAATACACTTTGGTTCAAAGCCGCAGGTATTCGTGCGGTGAAGACAATGGCGCAATCAGCGCTCGCCGTACTTGGATCAGGTATGTTCGGCGTTCTGGAAGTTGACTGGCTCAATCTGTTGTCCATCACAATCATGGCCGGGATTTGCTCTGTTCTGACGTCCATTGCCGGCCTTCCTGAAGTCAAGGATGAGGTGGCTCAGTGATGGATCCAGTGATCACATCGGCGATTATTGCCGCCAGCATCCCGGCCATTGCTTCGATCGTTGTGAATCTGATTGCGAACAGTAAAACGTCGGCTCTGATGAAATACCGCCTGGACGTACTGGAGAAGAAGCAAGATAGACACAATCAGCTGATCGAGAGGGTCTATCACCTTGAGGAAGATCAGCGGGTGACGGCAGAAAAAATCAGAGTGGCCAATCACCGGATCGACGATCTGGAGAAAACAGCAGGATAAAAGCATGGCGGAGTAATTTGCAGATTATGCAATTTGCTCCGCTTTTATATGGAGGAAATGAAATGGTAGAAATTACAAAATCCTACATCCCGGCCGGCACTCCGGCAAGGCCGGCCTATCCTATGGACGCCACGGGAGTAACGATCCACAATACAGGATCCAGCGCATCGGCCAAAAATCACATGCTGTACATGACACAAAACGGCGGTTTCAACTCGACCACCAGTTACCACTTTGTGATTGATGATATCAACTGCTTTCAGCTGCTTCCGATCACTGAAAACGCGTGGCACGCCGGCGATGGCGCATTGGGCGCAGGCAACCGGAAGACGATTGCCATTGAAATTTGTGAGTGCGGCGACATCAAGAAAGCTCATGACAGAGCGGCCGAGCTGACCGCGTACCTGCTCAAGAAGATTGGCGGATCCGCGCAGCATAGCGTGTTCCAACATGCGCAATGGATGGCCAAAGACTGCCCCAGACTGCTCAGATCCGGGCGCCCCTACTCCTGGAGTACGTTCCTTGAGAAGGTCAATCAGTTCATGAAGACGGAAGCACCAGCGTCAAAGAAAGAGCCGGTCAAGGTTCCGGAAGCGGCGGCTGGATCCGTATACCGCCTGTATTCAGGAGCAGATCATCTCTATACGCAATCGCACAAAGAGGCTCAGGCTCTTGCAGATCTGGGCTGGAAGTACGAGGGCATTGGCTGGGTAGCCCCGGCTGAAGGTGAACCGGTTTACCGCCTCTATGCAGGCGGAAAGCACCTGTTCACTGCTGATCAGAAAGAGAAGAACCGCCTGGTAGATCTGGGCTGGAAGGACGAAGGCACTGCCTTTATTTCTGGCGGATCCCGGCCGATCTATCGCATGTATAACCCGCATAGCGGTGAGCACTTACTAACGGCTAGCCTGAAGGAACACGATGCCGCCACGAAGGCCGGATGGTACTGCGAAGGGCAGGAAATCAAGTATTAGTGCTATACTGACTTCACTAAGAACGGCAAGGAATCCTACGGGACTTGCACGTGTAAAAAGGTCCCAGATTGGGGCCTTTTTATGTGTGTCGACAGTGTCGATGTAGCTTGTCGACAGTGTCGACAGGGCTCGACAAAATGCGAAACAGTTCATCGAGTGACTCGACAAAATAAAACCCTCAGCTTTCGAGCTGAGGGCGTTTTTTAGTTTCGCTTAAAGGCGAATGTGTGAATTAAAACTAAGCTTGAAACTTCTACAACAAAGGTATCCGTGTTCAGCTTTTGTATCAAATGGTGGGAACGGAGGGACTTGAACCCTCACGAGCAAAGCTCGACGGATTTTAAGTCCGTTGCGTCTACCGGTTCCGCCACGATCCCGTGCAATAAAAATGGAGGTTCCGGTCGGAGTTGAACCGACGATCACAGAGTTGCAGTCTGTTGCCTTAGCCACTTGGCTACGGAACCATTTGTGTGAACCATTTGTTAACGCTCGTTCATATTATCAAAGATCTTTCCGAGGGTCAACCGTAAATCTGAATTCCTGATTTCTTAGCATGAAGAAGCAAAACGCCGGAAATTGCCTCGTTTCCAATTACTAGTAATCCCCCAAAATCGTGATCTTTTCCCCGCGTGTTTTTTGACCTGGAAATTTCAGAAGGACGAAAGTGAGCAGGGGATTCTTTCTGGATTTGTTTTTTGCGGATTTGCTGGAATTCTTGGCAAGAGGAAGCTCTTTTCGCTTCGATTGTTCCAAAAAGAAAACTTTGTCTTATAATGCATGAAGCCCGGTCTGCACCAGAGCTTCAAAATCTGGCGGCAGTGGTTTCAAATCAATATCAAGGAGGCTGACATGTATCATCTGATCGAAGAATTTGAACAGAATCTTGGCCGCAACCGAACGCTGAGCTTTCTGTTTTCCCTGATCAAAATCATTCTCTCTGCGCTGCTGCAGACGTATGTCGTGCAGGTTTTCATGGATCCCTGCAACCTGATTTCCGGCGGCTTTACCGGTATTGCGCTGTTTATCAGCCGTGTCGCCTCGCTTGGCGGGATGAATCTGCCGGTCTCTTTACTCATTATCCTCCTGAACGTTCCAGTCGCCGCGTTTTGCGTGCGCGCCATTTCCAAGCGCTTTGTTCTCCTTTCGGCCATTCAGTTTGTTCTGGTTTCCATGTTCCTGGAAATTTTCAGCTTTGAACCGTTATTTTACGACATCATGATGAACCTGCTGTTTGGCGGCATTCTCTGGGGCTTCTCGATTTCTCTGGCGTTAAGTTCCGGCGGCTCGACCGGCGGTACCGACTTTATCGCCCAGTACGTATCCAACAAGATTCACCGTTCGATCTTTAACATCGTGTTCTATTTCAACGTCGCGATGTATATCGCCTACGGTTTCTCCTTTGGCTGGATTTACTGCGCGTATTCCATCATCTTCCAGTTTTTGTCCACGACCGTCATCAACAAGATGTACAAACGCTATCAGCGCATGACCCTGCAGATTACGTGCAAGGACCCAAAACCGGTTGTCGACGCGTTTATGGAAACAGTTCGTCACGGTATGTCCATCATCGAATGCAAGGGCGCGTACAAAGGTGAAACGTACTACATCTGTGAATCCGTTGTTTCTTCTTTTGAACTGCCGGAGCTGACCCGTGCACTGATCAAGGCGGATCCGCACTGTCTGATCAACGTCTATCGAACCGTATCGTTTTACGGCAGCTTCTACCAGAAGCCAATCGAATAGAACCCTGTTTTATTTCCCTTGTTCTTTTAATGCACACGAAAGAGGAAGACCGAAGACGTCCGGTTTCCCTCTTTTTCTCTGGCTTTTCGCTGGTGCAAAAATGCTTTAAATTTGTGGGTATTCGGCGCGAACCGATAAGCGCAAATAGTTAAATAATACGTATATTTCACAAATCGATTCTGCTATAATGAGAAGCGCGAAACCCGCTCCAGTTTATGCAGACGGCTTTTTATTCCCGTTTAAGAAGAACGGAGTAAAGTAAAAATCCAAATGTTCAGACTGGAACATGGACGACGCAAAGTTTTCGAATAAGCGAAAAATAAAATAAGAAATATATAAGCGAAAAAGGATCCGGATTGAGGATCCTGTCCGATAAATCCAAGTGAATTGAAAAGCCGGCATTCCATGCCGATTGCCTTTTGGTTCGCACCCACTGGAAAGGAGGAAAAAATGAGAAAACGCAGAAGCTCAAAATCCAAAGAAAAAAGCAGCCGGATCAGCCGACTGGTCTCCAATCGAATTCTGGTTTTATCCATCGTCATTGTGGCTCTGTTTTTGAGTCTGTTTGTGCGTCTGGTGGATATCCAGGCGATTCATCACAATTCCTATCTCGAAAAGCAGGATGACTATACGTCCATTAAACAGTACAGTTCCGCACCGCGCGGTCAGATTTACGATGCCAAAGGACGTGTGCTCGCCAAAACGGTTGCCTGTAAAAATATCGTCTATACGACACCGCAGAACGCTACGTATACCGATATGATGATTTACGCCGACCGTATGGGCGAAGTGTTCCATATTGAGATGGACGACTTCACCAATGCGGAAATCAAGGACGCGTACCTGCAGTACACAACGCTCCTCGATCCCGAAGATCCGCATTACGACGGTCTTGATCTGCTCAATGAAGAACAGAGAGCAACGTACGATGCGGGAGAAATGACATCCAGTCAGCTTCGGCAGATTCAGTTAGGTGCCATGACGCAGGAAACCATCGATCAGGCTGACGCGCGTGCTCTGAAGGCCGCAGCCATTTATAACCGTATGGCCCAGAGTTCGTCGACCGGTCAGTCGGCAGTCATTGCCGAAGACGCGGACGATGAAGAATGCGCCTATCTCGTTGAACACAAAAGCGAGTTTCCCGGCTTTGACATCGACTTTGGCGGCTGGAAACGCGAATATCCGTACGGCGAATCGCTCAGTGATGTTCTCGGATCCGTATCGACGTCCACCGAAGGTCTTCCAGACTCGCTGGCGGACGAATATCTGGCTAAGGGCTATCAGTACAATGCCCAGGTCGGCAAATCCGGTCTGGAACTGCAGTACAACGATCTGCTCAGCGGTACCGATGAAATCGCCAAAATCACCTACGACTCCAACGGTCTTGCGCATAAGCAGATTCTCCAGCCGGCAAAGAAGGGGCATGATCTTTATCTGTCTGTAGATATCGACTTGCAGCTCAAGCTCGATGAAACGTTGAAATCCGTTTTGCAGGCGTACGGCGGAACGAAAAACCGTGAAAACTTCTACACGCTGTTCATGTGCATGGAAAACCCACAGACCGGGGATGTGCTGGCCCTTTCCGGCTATCAGATGGATCCGGAAACCCGGCAGCTTTCCTATTACGCGTCCGGCAACTATACCCAGCTGATCAACCCGGGCAGCTGCGTAAAAGGCGCTACGGTGTACATGGGACAGTCCGAAGGCGTTGTGCAGGAAGGCGAAGTCATTGTCGATGAAGTCATGAACATCGGCGGACAGAATTTCGGCTCCTACACCGAACACGGTCCGGTAAACGATGTGCAGGCGCTTTCGGTTTCGTCCAACGTTTACATGTTCCAGATCGCGATGCGTCTTGGCGGGTATAACTATGTACCGGGCGAAGCCCTCAATATCGTCGATGTTCCTGGAACGCTCAACAAGATGCGCAATTACTATTCGCAGTTTGGACTGGGCAATATGACCGGTCTCGATGTTCCCAATGAAGTGACCGTCTTCGCAGCGGGAAACAATACACCCAACATGGTCATCAACTACGCGATCGGTCAGCTCGATACGTATACTCCTCTGCAGCTGATGCAGTATGCGGGGGTAATCGCCGCAGACGGCAAACTGTTCCAGCCGCGCTTTTACCAGTACTCCAAGGAAGTGGGCGGCGACGAAATTTTCGATCTGAACGAAGTCGTTCTGAAAAACGAACTCGACGAAAAGAACGCCAGCCATCTCAAGCGCGTTCAGGAAGGCTTCCAGGCCTGCGTCGCGGATGAGAACTGCTTCAAGCCGCTTAAAAATCTTGATGAGAACATGGCGGCGAAAACAGGAACAGCCGAAGTCGGCGAATGGACCACGGCCAACCTGGTCGGTTATGGACCTGTGGAAAAACCGAGCGTCGCCTTTGCGTGCTCGGCACCGACGTCTTCGATCAACAGCCAGTCGCTTTCAGCCAACATCTGCGCCAATAACGTCGTAGGTCCGGTCCTGCAGGAATACTTCAACCTGTATCCGGAAAACCGCGTACAGAGCGGCGATTCGGCGGCGCAGTAGACGGGTTCAGCAAACCCAATAAATTAATTTGAATCAACTGACAGCCCCGATGGGATTGCCGCTCTGGCGCGCCCATGGGGGCTGTTTCAGGAATTATTGTTCGTCTCAATTTTCTGTGCTATAATCGGCAGGAATGTAAGGAGGAAACAGCGTGAGAGATCGTATCACTTTCAAGTGCGCGGTTTGCGGCGATGAAAACTACATCGGTACCCGTAACAAGAAAAAGCATCCGGAACGTATGACCATCAAGAAATACTGCCCGAAATGCAACAAAATGACTGAGCACAAAGAAAAGAAGTAATCGCACTGGATCTTCATCCGGGAATCCTTTTCCCGCGCCGTGTCCATTGCACAGACGGATGCCCAAGCGGCATCCTTTTTTGTAGCCGTTTTTTCGCTTTTGCGGCATCCGTTTAAGCTTTGCAGGTGAAAAAGCATATGATGAAGAAGGAAAAATTCCAGGGAGGTACAGTTATGGAAGTAATCTGCAAACCCGTTGGTCCCGTACAGGCCAACTGCTATATTGTTTCCGATCATGGACACGCTTTGATCATCGATCCGGGTGATGAAGGCCGCGAAATCGCCATGATGGTTCGCGCGCTGAATGTGAAAGTGGATGCCATCTGTCTGACACATGCTCATTTTGATCATATCGGCGCGATCGATACGCTGCTTGAAGAGTTCAACGTCGATGTGTACGTCAATCCGGCCGAACTCGACTTTCTGTCCCAGCCGGAAAAGAATGCTTCCGCTTCGTTTGTCGGCATTCCGCATCTGACGCTTCAGGCGAAACCGGTTGCCTACAAAGAAGGTCAGAATCTGATCGGTACCTTCGGCGTTTCGGCGTATTATGCGCCAGGTCATTCGATCGGCAGTACGATTCTCGAAATCGGAGATAACCTGTTTACCGGCGATGTCCTGTTTGAAGGCTCCATCGGCCGTACCGATCTGCCCGGCGGATCCGTCAGCCAGATGCGCGATTCGCTGAACTTTCTCAAATCGCTGAAAAAGGATTATGTCGTCTATCCGGGTCATGGTCCATCGACCACGCTCGAACAGGAAAAAACGCATAACCCGTATCTGATGTACAACCTGATCTGATTTGATTTTGAAGAGCCTGCTCTGCGGACTTTTTCTTTTGCGTTTGATTCCGGCTTGGCGTTCGCTTTTGCCTTAGGATTTGTTCAAAGCGATCCAGTCATGCGCAGTCTGCTTCATACAGGGTGCATCTATGTATGGAAGACCCGAATATCTTCCTGTAACGGATCTATATCCCTTCCAGCATGCTTAACGGCTCCAGCATGATCTGATAGACGCTGATTGCCAGAATCCCGACAAAGCCATAGGCCGCATAGAGAAGATAACGGCTGAACTGACTGAGCTGCTTTTCAAAAAGCAGCAGACGACCCTGCTGATACGCCTGCATCATCTCTTCCATACGGCTTGTTTCCAGACCAATTTCAAAAAAGCGGATAAACCGATCTTCCAGCCGTCTTTCCCTGCGTATGCACGCTTCCAGACTTTTTCCCGCTTCAATCTCTCGAATCCAGCTTTGCCATAAAATCTGCGCGAAAGGAAAACAGCCCGATTCCTGAATTAGACGGCTGGCCTGCCTTGTGGACAAGGATGCTTTCTGGACGCATTCAAAGACGACGGCGCATTCCATGGACGAAAACGTCTTTAAAAGGGGAATGGAAAACAGAAGCGGCGAAATCCGGGAAGCCGCCTGCGGAAACGTGATCATCCAGCCGACGGCAACGACACCGATGAAAACGGCGATCCAGAACAGCAGGGAAATCAGCTTCAGCAGATTCAGCAAGGAAAGGGAAGAGGACCCGCCTTCGCCAAGCAGGGAGGGAAGAATGCTGTTGGCAAAAAAACAGACCAGACCGCTCGCAAACGCCATGAGAAAGAGTGGGTAGCCGCTTTTTTTCAGGAGCGTTCCATGCAGCGTTTTTCGCGCTTTGCGCAGCTGTTCGTGAAATTCGAGCGCCAGGGAAAGATCGAAGATTTCCATCAGAACACCAAGCTGCTTCATGTTCCGCTCTTTTTGTGAACGGACGATCTGCGAAAACGGAATACCCTGTTCAAGCCGTTTTTCAATTTCTGCATGGGATTGAAACGAAAGAGACAGGGCATCGGGAAACGTCAGCCCGCTTTTGAGCAGCAGGCAAAACAGATCCATTTCCTTTTCATCCAGAACCGGCATCCCCTTCGGGGCGAAGACAGGCTTCAAAAGAAAGTCCCGGACGGGCGTTTTCTTTTTCTTCGAAGAGGCGATGGACGTCTTCCTCATTCCAGATTTCATAAACACACTCCTTCTGATCGCCGTTTCGTAAAAGGCGGCAGACAAAAATTCCTTTCAGTACACTGCGCAGATCCTGCTCGTCTGCACCGAGATCGAGCAGGCGCAAAAGGCATTCCAGGCCGCTGCCGCAGTGCAGAGTCGTATAGACGACATGGCCGGTGAGGGAAGCGCGAACGGTCATTTTCGCAGCGATTTCCGAACGGCATTCGCCGATGAAAAGAACATCCAGATTTTGGCGGAGCAGTTCTTCGAGGGTGCGCTGGTACGTAACGCCTCGGCCTGGATTGATCTGAATCTGCAGCATGTCCGGCTCCTGAATTTCGATCGGATCTTCCATCGTCACGATTTTCAGCGGCCGCTTTTCGAGAATGCGGTGGAGCAGCGCGTGAATGGTCGTCGATTTTCCCGATCCGGTAGGACCGCAGGAAATGATCAGACCCCGATCGGTCTGCGTAAAGCGCTCAAGACGTTTTGCTGCTTCCTTGCAGGAGCTGAGATCTTCAAGCGCAAAGTGTCTGGCCGAATGGAGAAGACGGATTACCCCGGTTTGCGTATCCTGAGCGTGAAGCAGAGAAAAGCGGCATTGCGCTTTCTTTCCGTAAACCGTCATCGTAAATTCGCCGGACTGCGGTTCATTGGGCTGGCAAAGATCCATGCCGGAAAGGAACTTCAGATACTCCAGAAACTCCGGCGGGAAAATGTCCTGATCCAGTTCTTCAAGCCCTTTGTCCGTTCGAAAGAAGAGGTGAAGTCCTTTTCCTTTGCGCTCTAAATGAATGTCGGTGATTTCCCGTTCCATCGCCAGAGACAGCAGCAGCCGGCAAAGATCGCGCATGGTCTCACCTCCTGTCTGTTCATACGAAAAACGAGACAGACGATGAAAATGGAAAGTCGACTTTTTCCGTCGGATTCGACCTCGAAGAAGATCCAAAGCCGTCAAAAAAGCAGAGTCTTCAGAAGACGCAGATAGAAAAAGATCACCGAAAACGGGAGAGTCCGGTATCGCATTGCATTGCTGAAAACGCTGTCTTCGGATAAGGACAGGTATCTCAATAGGTTTGTCTTTTGAAGCCTTTTATAGTTACAGGGAAAAAGAAAACAAATCGAAGCGAATAAACGGATCGATTCGTTTTTCAGGCAAAATCGCCCGCAAACATCGTATTGGCTTTGTGCGGGCAGGAATGGGTAAAGACGAGGCGAACAAATTGAAACTGAAAACATCACAGAAACAGATGTCGGAATCCCTTTGGACAGTGGCATTTTTAACGCTTTCCGGAGGACTGCAGGATGCGTATACGTATTTTGAGCGCGGAAAAGTTTTCGCCAACGCGATGACGGGAAATCTGGTCCTGATGAGCGCGCGGCTGTTTGAAGGGGACTGGATGGCGTTTTTAAAATATCTGTTTCCCGTTCTGGCCTTTTGCGGAGGAATCGCAGCGGCGCAGCTGATTCATCTGCACTTTTTGCACGCCCGCTTTCACTGGCGGCAGATGATTACTGTACTTATGATCGTCCTGCTTCTGGGCGTACCGTTTATTGAAGCCGATTCGCTGGCCAACGCGCTCGTTTCCTTTTCCTGCGCCATGCAGGTGCAGACGTTTCGCAAGTTTCATGGCATTCCCTTCGCTTCAACCATGTGTATCGGCAATTTGCGCGGCGGTACGGATTCTCTGATCAGCGCCATTCACAGTAACAATTCAGGCCTGTTTGAAAAAGCCTTCAGTTATTTCCTCATTATCGGTCTGTTCGTTCTAGGTGCCGGGCTGGGCAGAGTGTTCTGCCTGCAGTTTGGCTTAAAGACGATCTGGATTTCCTGCGCCCTTCTGCTTTGTGCGCTGGTCATGATGAGCGTCCATCCGGATGTCGTGGAAAAATAAAATAAGGGTCTGTGTTCGAGAAAAGGGGGACCTTTGTCGAATACAGACCCTTTTGATTTGGATCCAAATCGTTTGGAAAGGATAACGTCACGCTCAGGCCGTTTTTGCCTGCAGGTGTCTGCGCGCGGACGCGGGCAGAGAATTCCAGATGACGCTGCAGATGACGATGGCCGCGCCAGCAAGCGATAAGCCGCTGAGCGATTCGTAGCCGGCCAGAGCAACGAGCGTCGGATTGAGTACCGGTTCGATCGCGTTGACCAGAGACGCGTTGAGCGCGCTGATCAGGCCGGTTCCTAAAGCGAAGAATACATAGGCGAAGCCGACCTGGAAAGTACCGAGCCAGAAAATCGCAAACAGATTGGAAGGCGTCATGGAACAGCCGTAAGCAAACGGAGCCATGCAGATCACGGTACCGATCTGGCCAAGGAAAATGGACGAGAGGGCATCGCCGTTTTTAAAGCTGTTCAGCATGAACAGAATCGCGTAGAAAAATCCGGAAAGGATCGCGATCAGATCGCCGGCCCAGCTGCCGGACTGCAGCGAATCCAGGAAGAAGCAGACAATGCCGATCACAATGAGCGTCAGGGCGATGATCTGTCTTCGATCCGGCTTTCGATGAAACAGGATAAGGTTCAGCAGGACGATCCAGATCGGGCAGGAAAACTGCAGGACAATCGCGTTGCCCGCAGCCGTCATTTTGTTCGAAAGAACAAAGAGCGTTGTCATGAACATGTACGCCACCGCCCCCGCAAACACCGATTTGTTCAGGCGCAGGCGATGGTGGGTAATAAGCATGAACAGACCGATCACGACAGCCCCAAAGCAGGAGCGAACGCCGTTAATGGCCAGCGAATTCCAGTTCGTCCATTTCAGAACGAGACCGCCTGTCGCAAAAAGAATTGAGGCAATGACCATGTACAAAATGCCTTTTGCCCCTTTTGAAGAAGCCATCCTCCTGGAAGAGGACGGCGATAGAGCGGCGATCTCGTCGCTCTCGGTTACCGTTTGACGCATACTTCCAGATCCTTTCTTAAACTCGGTTAACTCTTTTTATTCACTCTTATTGATTCGATACTTTGCCGCCTTCAGCCGGCCTTGATTTCGTTTTTAATCGTTCCGTTCAGCCACGAAAAGAGGTTGTCAAAGACAATTTCCGCCCGCTCTTTCATGGACTGTTCAGAATCGTAGGCGATATGCGGTGTCAGAATCGTATTGGGCGCTTTTAAAAACGGCAGATCGAGGGGCAGAGGCGGCTCCTGATCAAAGACGTCAGTACCTGCTCCCGCAAGATGACCGTTTTCAAGAAGAGCAGCCAGTGCATTGTTATCGAGAATAGGTCCGCGCGCCGTGTTGATGACGATCGCTCCCGGCTTCATGCACTCCAGCTCCTTTTTACCGATCAAACCGCGTGTCTGATCGGTCAGCGGCAGATGCAGGGAAAGAATATCGCTTTCCTGAAGCAGCTTGTCCAGGGGCACCTGTTCATCGATCCAGTCACAATGAACTTGCGAGCGATTGAACGCCAGAACGCGGGCGCCCATCGATTTAGCCAGCTGAGCCGTACGCAGACCGATTTTTCCCGCGCCGGCAATACCGACGGTCCGATTCTGAAGCGTCCAGCCTTCCAGACGGCCTTTGGCCTTGCCTTCCCGGCAGGCCTGCTGAAGCGCTGGCACTTTTCGTGCAAGTAAAATCATCATTGCAATCGCCAGTTCCGCAACCGATTCCGTGGCATAGCCCGACGCGTTGGAAATCGCAATGCTGCGGTGCAGGGCTTCCTTTACGGGAATGTGATCGACGCCGGTAAAGGCGACATCGATATAGCGAAGATGATCTGCCTGATCAAGAACAGAATCCGGAAGCGGCATATTCGCCAGAATCAGCACGTCCGCATCCCGGACTTCCTCTTTGAGGGTATCGACATCGGATGTCCGTTCGTAAACAGTAAAGCGATGTCCGGCGGCTTCAATTTGGGATCGATACGAATCCAGCAGGCCCTGGGGAATGCCGAGGGATTCAAGAAGAACAATATTCATAAAAACATCCTTTCCAGACGCTTCCTCTCCCGCAGACGAGACGGTCCGAACGCGGTGAGAGAAAGAATCGGTCTTCCAGCAGCCGCATGTCGGGCTGTCCTTTTAGTTTTAATCGTTCTGTCTGCAGCGCGCAATGGCGATCCCTCCGGAGCCAAAAAGGACAGGCGGAATCGTATGGAACTTTTGCCTGAAACAAAATCCAGAGTGTTTTCGCCATACACGAATCAGGGGAGATCCGAGAAATATCTCGGCGCAGCGATTCTGCCATCTCCAGAAAAGCACCAAAGGATATAAATCGGTCAAATCCGGCTGTTCAGATAGAAGAAAAGCCGGATTTCCTGCGAAATCCAGCTGTAAGGCAAAAGGGAAAATCCGTTTTGCGAAAAATGAAACTTGTTGCTTTCTGACTATTCGTCGGCGAGGTTTTTCGGTTTGATTTCTCCGGCTTTGGTCAGCGTAAACTTGGTCAGAGACGGTCCGATCAGCTCATAAACCAGAACGCCGAAGAGAACAACGTTGCGGATCATCATGCCGTTTTCACCCATGCGGGCGCCGACCGTAGCGGCCATGCCCAGAGCGACACCAGCCTGCGGGAAGAGGGTAATACCGAGCCATTTGCGTACGGTTTTCGGCGAACCGGCAATGACGGCCGAGAGACTTCCGCCCAGGTATTTACCGAGGCAGCGCGAGAGAATGTACGTCAGACCAACAGCGAGAACGAGGATGTTGCCAAAGGCGAACAGGTTCAGTTCCGCGCCGCTTAATACGAAGAAGAGGGTGATCAGCGGAGCCGACCAGCGATCGGCACGGCTCATCAGATCTTCGGACTTGCGGCAGCAGTTGCAGAAGATGGTACCGAGCATCATGTTGACGAGCAGGGAAGAAAGACCAAAATTCATCGGTCCGATGTGAATCTGGGCGGTTGAAATGGTTACGCCCAGAATGACGAAGCTGACAATCAGCGTATTGCGGTTACGATTCGAATGGAAAATACGGGCGACATGTGTCAGGATCCAGCCAAGCAGGGCACCGATGCCCAGCGAGAAGAAGATTTCCATCAGCGGTTCAACAAAAAGGGAAACCATGTTCGCACCGTCAGGGGAATCAAGATGCATGGCTACGCCATAGGAAATCGCAAACAGGATCAGGCCGACGGCGTCATCCAGCGCAACGACAGGAAGCAGGGTCGAAGTGACGTCGCCTTTGGCTTTGTACTGACGGACAACCATCAGCGTTGCCGCCGGAGCGGTGGCCGCAGCAATTGCGCCGAGAATGAGAACGTCCGCGAGCGTCAGAATATCTGGAACGATCAGGTGTGCAACGAACAGAACGCAGTCGACGACAATCGTGGTGATGATACCTTCGAGAATACCGATCGTCAGCGCCTGTTTTCCAGTCTGTTTCAGTTCGCTTAAACGAAATTCGCTTCCGATCGCGAAAGCGATAAAGCCAAGCGCCACATTGTTAAACGGCTGAAGGACTTCTACATCCTGGAACGTATGAAAGCCAAGGCCAGGAATTTTAAGAAGACCGATGCAGCAGGGTCCAAGAAGGAGTCCGGCGATTAAATAGGATGTGACATCCGGCAGACGGAACTTGTTTCCCAGCCGGGTCAGCAGAAGACCAGCCAGCAGTGCAGTTCCAACACTTAATGCATAATTCATGCAGTTCATCCTTTCTGATTCAATAGAAGATTCATGAGCGATTTATCTGAAAGTCGGATGGTTTTGCATGCCCCAGAAGCGGAAGAAAAGCGGGGGTAGTATGGAAAACGCAAGAGCCGGCGAGTACGCTGAACCTTTCCTTAATGTATACCCGTCAATCAAAAATGTGAAATTTAGTGAATTATTTAAGGAAATCTGAACAAAATGGGGAGGAAACACAGAATATCGTTTAAAAAGTACAGAAAACCATTCCCAAAGTGAATCAACGGCTTCAATTCGAAAAGTTGATGAAGCTGACTTTATAAAACCTTAAATTCGGAATGCGTCGTCGATCAAAAATCGCTCCGGTTCTGCTAGTTTACAATCTTGTAAAGGATGCGAAATCTGCCAGCCTGTACCGGGCTTGAGACTGCTCAAAAAGCAATAAGACAAGAACCGCAGTATGGATTCATCCCACAAAAGAAAACCTTCAGGCATCTGGCTTTTCGCTCGATTTTTGCCTTCTTAAACTGGAAGCGAGGTGATAAACATTGAAAAAAGCAGCGATCCTGATTGCGGACGGGTTTGAAGAAATTGAGGCACTCGTTCCCTTTGACCTCCTCAAGAGAGCCGGAATCGTTACGGTTCTTGTAAACGTTGAAAATAAGAAACTGGCCAGAGGCAATAACGGCCTGATCATTGAAACGCCGACGGAACTGCGCGGCTATGATTTTGAAACGACCGATGCGCTGATCGTCCCCGGCGGAGACGCGTATGCGGTATTCAAGAATATTCCGCTCATTGAAGACGAAATTCGCGCCTTTGCGATGAATCCGCAAAAGGTACTCGGCGCAATCTGTGCCGGCAGCGCCCTTGCGGGAGAACTTGGCGTATACAAAAACAAAAAGTACGTCTGTGTACCTTCGATGAATGAAGACTCTTTTGGCGGTACGTTTGAAAAGAAGCATGCGGTCGTGGACGGAAATATCGTTTCCGGCATTTCAGTAGGCGGCGCTTTTGAATTCGCGTTTGCGCTGATTGAAAAACTGACCGACAAGCACAAAGCCGAAGAACTGAAAAAGGCTGTTGCCTACACGCTCTAAGATCATTTCCAGGAGCTTCCCTGAGCAGGGGGGAAGTAAAACAGAAGCCATGGCATTCCAGAATTGTAATGATCTGGAAAGCCATGGCTTTTATTGTCTCAAAATAAAGAATTGGATCGGCTTTGCCGGCTTGATCAGGATTCAATTTCCGCCAGCAGCGCGAGAAGAATTCGACCGCAGGTCAGCGCATCCGATTCCGCGCGGTGGGCCATCGGATTGATGAGTCCATAATGAGTGGCAAGCGTATCCTGCTTGTAGTTAGGCACGGTGCGAAGAGTACTGCGGGCAATGCGCAGCGTATCGAGATAGCGGAAGTTTACCGAAAAGCCCTGTCGATTGCAGGCGGCGCATAAAAACGAAAAGTCAAACGCCGCATTGTGTCCGACAAACAGAAGATCGTAACCGGAAAAGCGATTCAGAAACGCGAAGAGTTCAAGCAGAGCTTCTCTTTCATCCGGCGCATCCGCGACCATGTCATCGGTAATGTGATTGACCATCGACGCGCCGATTGGAATCGGTCTGCCTGGATTTACGAAGGTATTGAAGCGTTCCGCCGGCTGCCCATTTCGAAAAGCTACTGCACCGATTTCGACGATCCGATCGGAATCGGGGGAAAGACCGGTCGTTTCCAGATCCAGCGCAATATAAAACCGATGAACCTGTTCAAAATGGCGGTTTGTCAGCCGCACATATTCTTTCGTAGCTCCAAATCCCTGTAAATCCATAGTAAACGACCTCCTGATCCGTTCATTTTGCTTTAGGTATGACCAGTCTCATCGATTCGCTCGCTTTTGGCAGCTATGTTTATTGCCAGAGGACGCTTTGAATTTCAGTGACTGTACTCGGCTTTTATAATACCGGTCTCATCGTAATAAAGCTCGATTTTATACTTATGGCCATGATCCGTATACTGCGCCAGAATTCTTGAGGATTCATCTTTGAACAGAACGTCATGCGCCTGGATTGTCTCGTGAAATATCTTTTGCGGAGCAGCCGTCTGGCATCGTCTGGACCAGGCGCATTCTCCCGCAAACTGTTTTGCACGCTCGACAATTGCCAGATCGATGTCCGATCGTCCGGATGCCGCAAGCAGAGCGCTGCGCGCCTGCAGCGAAGCACAAACCCATACAGAAACCATTAAGACCAGACTGAAGAGAACGAGGGCAGGTTCCAGCGCAAATCCATTTTTCTTTTTGAACTCGACGGTACGAAATAAAGACGGATTTGCAAAGAAGCGCTTCTGCCCGCCCGGAAAATGGTGTGAGGGTTTTCGCAGACGAAAATGGGAGGACTTACTGAATCTGCCAGGTCTTCTTATGGTTTTCATACATCACCTCGAGTTCAATTTTTCCCTGATGTTCTGTGAATACCGCCGAATCGATATTTTCCATGAAGATTTCATAGCCCGGCTTTTTGACGAGACGTCTCTGATCCAGAGCAACCGTTTCGGCTTTGTCGGCCCATTGAAGATGCAGCTGTCCATTCGATACGCTCGCCTTCCAGGATAAAGAACAGAGCTCGCGAAGCTGAAGAATCGCAAACTGTTCCTGAGAATCGTCACGGATGCGCAGACTTGAAGAAAGAACACGCGTCTGTACTGAAAGCAGGGAAACACAGATCATACCGACCAGAAAGGCTAAAAGGGCTTCGCTCAGTGTAAACGCGTTTTTTCTGTGCTTTGAAGAAGACGAAGACGCCATTCGTTCGAACCGTTTCTTCACGAAAGCAGGCAAAGGCCTTTCCAAAAAGCACCCTTTTTGTTCTCGATAGCCCCAATCCCGTCTTTTCATGAGGATGTACTTTCCAGAGATTCAGAAACGCCCTTGGACAGAGCGTGTATATACGCCTGAATACTCGTACTGAGCAGAAAAACGGACAGCGAAAGAATGAGCAGCGCCAGAAGCGCTTCCATCAGAAGAAATCCGTTTTGCCTTTTTCGGCCTTTATGGGTGCGTATGTCTGACCTGTACGCTTTTCGAAAAAGAAAGACCGGTGAACGGGGAAATCTGGACAGGGAATGGGCTAGCTGAACAAGGAGAACCTTCTTTTTAAGGGAAGAAAAAAGATCGGTCATGGTCAATGGCCAGGGATACCTTGTTCCCGGCTGGATCCAATCCAAAACTTCGGATCCACTCGAGAATTCTGAAAAACTGGCTCGCCTCCTCAATCGATTCGGTATCCAGACGCTCCTGTCGGTCTTTAAAGAATGATCGCCAGAGCGTCTTTTTTCCTACTGTATTTGTTTTCCAGGCAAAAGGGGAAAGACAAACGTGAAGTCTGTCTTTCGGATCGTCCAATGGGCTGCAGGATCTGAATGTTATTCATACGAACGCGGTTTATGGCCCGCTTTCGATCCGTGCGCGTCCGCTTCCCAGCTGAAATACGATGCGAAATGAACTTGTTCCAGCCGTACACCGCAATGTTCCGCCTTTGGAAATCGAACCTGTTTCGTTCCAGGAAAGCTTCATAGGCGTACAGGCAAGCCCCTTAGGAAAATCAAACGATTCCTGCCCGCTAAGCATTCGATCCTTTTGAATGTCCACCGCACGCGGCTGGCGCAATGAGAAGGCCAGATACTGCTCCTGATTCACTTTTTCCAGAAGAATTCGACTCGAAAGGCCCGAACTGTCCGCACGAGGGGTCAGCGAAAAGACAGATACAGACAGGCCTATGAGCAGCAGTACAAACAGGGTTTCGCTCAGAGAAAAGGCGTTTCGTCCCCTGGGGTTCCTGAAAGCTGTCTTTCGACACTTTGTTTGACAGTCTCTGCGGCTGGTCAGAATGTGTGTTAGGCTTTTGAAACGGAAACTGCGCCTGTCCATCCTCAGAAATTCAATCCTACCGGCTGGCGGCCTGCCCATTGACGATCACCACGCTTTTTCCGTCCGGACATTTTGCCTGCCCGTCTTTGAGATAGCCTTTGGAAATGAGTTCCTGTACGGAAGTCGGAGTACGATCTTCATCGATTTCATAAAGCATAATCTGAGAATTGACGACTTCGATGAGCGCTTCGCAGCCTTTGGCGCGGATGATTTTCTCCTTGCCCTGGAAATTCGGAATCGTGATCCATAAAGTGATTGCTATGAGCAAAAGAGAAACCATACATTCGATAAGCGAAAATGCATTCTTTTTGTTGCCTGAGTTCATGTTTTTACCTCCTGTCTGTTTATACGGATGGATTTTGTGCAATCGATATTTGTTTTGAACCGGCCGTCCGAAATGGCTGGAGGTTTTTTGAAAATGCAGAAGATCGCCGGGAAAAAGAAAGAGGCGGAGAAGCCGCAAAGTGCACTGTGCAGTTCGAATCAGCTGACTATGTCGGTTTGACGAAATCTGATAAGCTGTGAATAAAAGGAGAGTGATTATGCAATGAAACACGTTACTGTTGCCGGCGGCGGTGTTCTAGGTGTGCAAATCGCCCTGCAGTCTGCCGTGAAAGGAAAGGACGTAACCATCTGGCTGCGTTCTGAATCCAGCATTACGCGTACTCAGCCGCGTATTCAGTATTACAAAGAGCAGTATCTCGGTACGCTCCAGAAGGGGATCCCGGCCCCGGGACTGGTCGGCGTAACAGCCGAAGATGTCGAGAAAGCCGTCGCTTCGATTCGAATCGAGCTCGATCTTGAAAAAGCGCTGTCGGATGCCGATCTGCTGATTGAAGCCATTTCGGAAGATGCTGGCGTGAAAAAGGATTTCTTTGAAAAGGCTTCTCCATACATTACGGAAAAGATGATCGTCGTGACCAATTCGAGTACGCTGCTGCCCTCGATGTTCGCAGACGACGTACCGTATCCGCAAAACTTCCTGTCCCTGCATTTTGCCAACCATATCTGGATCAACAACCTGGCCGAAGTCATGGTTCATCCCGGAACAAATCCGGAAGCCTTCGCAAAGGTAATGGAATTTGCCAGAGAAATCGGCATGGATCCGGTAGCCGTCATGAAAGAGAAAAACGGCTACCTTCTCAACAGCATGCTCGTACCTTTCCTGATGTCTGCCATGGATTTATACGTGACGAAAACGGGCAGTCCCGAAGACATTGATAAAGCCTGGGCAAAAGGCACCGGTGCTGCCATTGGTCCGTTCCGCATGCTCGATGCGATCGGTCTGGAAACCGCGCTTCTGATCACCAGTCAGTTTGTGAACATTCCGGACGAAATTGCGCCGTTCCATTACAAGGACATCGCGCAGATGCTGAAAGAGCGGATCGCGAAGAAGGAAAGATTTTACAGCTGATCGAGAAATATAAACGATCGACCTGAGTAGAATGGATCCTGAAATTAAGAATTAAAACAGCCCCCTGTTCCCATGCCAATCGGATGAATACAGGGGGATTTTTCATGATCGGATGTCATGCTCTTCAAAGTAATACAGCACAGAAATTCGAAAAAATTTGAACGAACACGTACCATTTGTTTTTCGGCCTATTCTTCATAAAGCATGACAAAGGCATGCAATTCGGACAAAATACCGGTTCTGTTTGTGCTTATTGGCGCACTGTCAAAAAATTGGAGGTCGCAAAGAAAGAGGATTGTATAATTTGACTATTCATGAACCCAGAACAGAAACCGGCTGTTTCACGCCATCTTTTTCATTCGCTTTAGACGGAGTCGGACGCCCTCGAAGAAGGAAAGTCTGGGCGAAACGGCGGTTTCAGAAAGAAAGGAACCCAGTTTATGGCAACAAACCAGCCCTATTCCCGTGAGATTGCTCAGACGGTACTGCGCTATCTCGATGACGATGAGTGGAATTACGACTTTGATGAAGAACTTGGACTGATTCGTTTCAGTCTCAGCCTCAGTTCCAAAATCAAGCACATCAAGTATTACCTCGACATCGACACAGAAAGCTTCAACGTATACGCTCTGTGTCCGCTTGGAGCCGATATGGACGATGAGACAACGGTTCGAGAAGTCAGCGAATTCCTTCATCGCGCCAATTACGGTCTGCGCGCCGGAAACTTTGAAATGGACTTCCATGACGGCGAAATCCGCTACAAAACGTATTGTTATGCCAAAGACAGCCTTCCCTCCGTCGAAGCGATTAAGGAATCCATCTTCTATCCGGCGGCCATGTTTGAACGCTACGGAGACGGAATTCTTTCCATTCTCTTTGGCGGCCTGAGTGCACAGGATGCCATAGCCCGCTGCGAACAGCCAAGACGCTAAACCCAGTCGAACCGGAGCCTTTGCCTCGGCCATTCAATATCCTCAATAAACGAAGAAAACCGCTTTCGTTCAAGTCGTGACGGAAGCGGTTTTCGTTTGGTTCAGCCTATATTTTCCAGTCATTCATCTGCAGAAGTCAGACCTGGCTTTTTGGTAAGCGTCAAATAAAAGACGGGTATTTTCTCGACCGCCTCCTTGGGATAATTCCTTTATTCAAGGAGGCTTTTTCATGGAATCAATCATCCCTGCAATCGATCTCGGTATCGATTTCTCCAAAGT